>CANFYD010000156.1 GCA_947450745.1 Burkholderiales bacterium | reverse complement strand
TTGCGCAGTCTGATCGCCGTGGCGCGGCTGCTGCGCTTCAGCCTGCATGTGCTGTTCGGCCTGCTGTTGATCAAGCTGCGCTTTGGCGCGCTCGACAAGGCCGCGCGCCAGGCCCACATTCAGCGCTGGTCGCGCCAGATGCTGAGTATTCTGGGCGCGCAGTTGACGGTGCAGGGCCAGGCCAAGGCGGGGGCTAAGTTGGTGGTGTCCAACCATGTGTCCTGGCTGGACATCGCGGCCGTGCATGCGGTGCTGCCGGAAGCGCGCTTTGTGTCCAAGGCCGACGTGCGGCATTGGCCCATCGTCGGACTGTTGGTCGAAGGTGTGGGCACGCTGTTCATCGAGCGCGCCAGCAAGCGCGATGCGCTGCGCGTCGTCCACCAAACGGCCGAAGCCTTGAAGGCCGGTGACACGGTGGCGGTGTTCCCCGAGGGTACGACCGGTGCCGGCCCCGAGCTCTTGCCCTTCCACGGCAACCTGCTGCAAGCCGCGATTTCCACCGAAATACCGTTGCAGCCGCTGGTGCTGCGCTGGTACGAGCCGGGCGAGCGCTTCAGTTCGTCGGCCCGCTTCATTGGCGACACCTCGCTGGTGCAAAGCCTGTGGCGCGTGGCCTCGGCGCGCGGCCTGGGCGTGCAGGTGCAAATCTTGCCTGCGATGGGTACGGCCCACGCCGACCGGCGCGCGCTGGCGGAGCATTTGCGAGCGGTGATCGAGCAAGGGCTGGCCGATAGTCTGCATTGAGTTGAGTTCGGCTGAGCAGGTCTGTGTTCGACTTTGACGCGACCTTGATCTAGGGGGGTACGTGCTGGATTCGAGCCAGGTCGCCTTGACGTCACGATTTCTCGTTATCCTGCCGACGGCAAAGCCGACATCTCGATTGGCCGCCACAGGATTGAGCAGGTTTCAATCCGACCACAGCCGCCACACGCATCAGGAAGCTCACATGAAATCAACGCTCACCCGGAATTTTCTTCATCGGGGCTTGGCCCTGGCTCTGCTTGTGGGAGGGGCGATGACCGGCGCTGGCCTGGCCCGAGCGGGTGCAATCAGCGAAGTGTTCGACCCCGCGTTTGGCCCGGTGTTGCCGCAGCTGTCCTATGCCGGGACGTTCAAATTCAATGTGGCGGACAGCTGTTTCGGCAGCGCTTCGGGCGACTATTCCTTGATCAGCACCTGCGGCCCGATCACCGGCCATGCGCAATTGACGCTCATCGATAACGCGTCCTCGCAGAGTGAAACCAAAGCCTTTGATCTGAAGATTTTTTCGCTGAAGGTTCTGGACGGTGCCGTGGTGGGCTGGACGACCAACACCTCCAGCAACCAGAGCTTCAACTCGCTGCTTGCCGCCGGCGGCAACAGCTTCCAGTTCATGTATGCCGGTGGCCTGCCGGTGCTGACTTGCCTGGCCTGCAACGGCAGCAGCGACGACGCTTACGGAAAATATGCCGATTTCAAGCAGACAGTCAGCCACACCAATGACGCAGGGCTGCTCACGACCACCGTGGTGACGCTGACCCCGAGCGGCGCTCCGATCTACACCCCCACCACTCCCGTGCCCGAGCCGGGCTCGATGGCGCTGATGTTGGGTGGGCTGTTGGCGGTCGCTTGGTTGCGCCGTCGCAAGATCTGAGGCTGGCCACGGCCGGAGCTGCTGACCCCGCTCGACAGGCAAAGCTCAAGCCGGCTTCAACGCCAAGCTCAAGGCCCGGCGCACCGCCTCGGCAGTCTCCCATTCACTGGCCTGTTGCCAGCGGGCCTTGAACTCCAGTGCGGGGCAAGCTTCACCCAGCCGTCCCAGCAGCGTTTGCCAGGCCGCTTGGGCCCGGCTTGACCTGGCCAAGCGTGCGTTCTGATGCAGATGACTGGCCGCTGCGGCCAGCCCGACCGCTGCCAACAGCTGGTCGGTCTGCAAGGCCAGCGCGGCATGGTCTTGCAGACAGGCCAACAACTGTTCGCGCATGTCGAAGGCGTTGAAGGCGCTCAAGGCCTCGTCCAAGCGGACTTTCGCCAGCAACAGCCGGCCGGCCTGCAGATCGGTCTTGCCCTGCCACCACAAGGCATTGGCGGCACCGCGTCGGTCGCCTGCGGCCAGGCAGACCTTCAGCGCGCGCTCGAAACCCTGTTCGGCCAGGGTCACGTCGCCGGTCTCGAAGGCCAATTGACCGAGCGTCAGCTCGGCTTCGCCCTCGGTTTCGGGGTGCTTGATCTGCCGTGCGATCGCCAATGCTTGCTGCAGGTGCTGGCTGGCCTGCGTGTCGTCACCCAAATAGAGGTCGATCTGGCCGAGTTGCAACAAGACTGCTGCCTCACCGACTGAGTGCTGGCATTGGCGGAACAGCGTCAAGGCTTCCAGAGCTGCCTCGCGAGCCCCCAGCGCATCTCCGGCGCTCATTTTGGCCAGGGCGATAGCGGACAAGGTGGTCGCCACGTTTTCAGGCTTGTTGTGTGCGCGGCGCAGCTCGAGACAGGTGGCCAGCGCAGTCAGCGCGCCCGCATGGTCGCTCTGGCTCCAGGCCAGCGTCGCGCCGACGTAGAGCGCGAATGCTTTGGCCACGCCTGAGGCTTGCACCGCTGGCAGTGCCAACATCGCCTGCACCTCGGCCCGGCCTTCGGTGGCGTGGCCGCGCAGAATCCAATAGCGCTGCAGCGCCACCGCCAGCTTGACGGTGACGATCGGATCGACCCGGCCCGTGTCGGCCTGCGCCACACTCATCGCCGCGCGCAGATTGTCTTGCTCGGTTTCGAGGCGGGTCAGCCAGAAGCCCTGTTGCGGTCCGTTCAAGCCGTCCCGCGCCCGCTTGGCCAAGGCAAAGAAATAGTCGCAATGCGCGGCCGCCAGATCGTCGGCCTCGCCACATTCAAGCAATTTCTCGCAGGCGTAGTCGCGAATCGTTTCCAGCATCTTGTAGCGGCTGCTGTCGCTGCTGTCGCTGCTGTCGTTGCTGTCGCTCTGCATGACCAGCGACTTTTCCACCAACGACGACAGCAGATCGAGCACATCGTCCGCCGGCAGCAACTCGTCGCTGCAGACGGCTTCGGCCGCTTCCATATCGAATCCGCCCTTGAACGGGGCCAGCCGGTTCAGCAGCGTCTTTTCGCTGTCGTGCAGCAGGTCGTAGGACCAGTCCACCAGTGCGCGCAAGGTTTGCTGGCGTTGCTGCAGCACGCGCGAGCCGCCGATCAGGATCTTGTAACGGTCGTTCAGGCGCCGGTTGATGTCCATCACCGACAGCGAGCGCACACGCGCAGCCGCCAGTTCCAGCGCCAGCGGAATGCCTTCCAGCCGAGTCACCAGTTCATTCACGGCGGCCGCACTTCCTTCAGTCAGCTCGAAACTGGGCTTGTGGGCTTGGGCACGGTCGACGAACAAGCGCACGGCGGTCGATTGCATCAGCGCGGCGAGGCCATCGCCGACTTTGGGCAGCGGCAGCGGCAGGATGGGATAGATGCGCTCGCCCGGAATGTGCAGGGCCTCACGGCTCGACGCTGCCAGCCGCACTTGGGGCGCAGCCTTGACGATGGCGTGCGCGAGCTGGGCGGCGGCGTCGATCAGGTGCTCGCAGTTGTCAAAAATCATCAGCACGCGGCGCGTCTTCAAGTGCGCACAGACCGACTGCAGCAAGGCGCGCTCCGGCTCCTGGCGCACGCCCAAGACCTGCGCTGCCTCAGCCAAGGCCAGCGCCGGATCGCTGATCGGTGCCAGATCCACGAACCAGACGCCGTCAGGGAACTGATGCATCAACTGCTGCGCCGCCTGCAAGCTCAGCCGAGTTTTGCCCAGGCCGCCCATGCCCAGCAAGGTGACCAGTCGGGCGCTGCTCAGCAAGGCCTTGATGTCGCGCAGCTCCTGCTCGCGGCCGATGAAGCTGCTGCCTTGTTGCGGCAGGTTGTTGGGGATGTCCCTGACCGGCAGCCAGCAGTCACCCGTGCGGGTGACGCGGTAGACCTTGTCGCCATCGCTTGGGGTGCAAAACTGCAGGTCTGGCGCGCCGATCTCGAAGATCTCCACCGCGTCCGCAATCCCCTTCACCATCCAATGGCCATGTGACTCGACGCGCAATTCAGCCGGAATTGCTGGCCCCAGATTCGCCCTGGCCTCGCTGCTGAGCAAGGTCTGCGCGCCCTGGGCCATCGACATGATGCGAGCCGCCATCGGCTTGGCCAGGCCGTCGACTTCGAGCGGTTTGGCACCACAGGCCACGTCGCCCGGCGTGTTCTCGCGCAGCATCACCGGGCCCACATGGAGGCCTGCACGTGCCTTCAGCGGCACGTTCAAGGCCGCAATCGCCGAGTGATAAGCCTGCGCATAGTGCACGGCGTCCAGCGCGCCGTCGAACATCAGCAGCATGCCGTCGGTTTTGTCGATTTCGCGCCCTCGCCAAGTGGGCAGCAGGTCGCGGGCCACCCGGTCATGCTGGACCCAGACTTCGGCCATTGCCGCGTCACCCAAGGCTTCCGACAGTTGCGTGCTGTCGACCACGTCGGTCAGCAGCAGGGCACGAATTTCACTCATTCGAGGCTCACTCTCCCAGTCCTGTTGCGTTGGACCCTAACTCGCGCTGGACCCCGAATCGGGCGTGCTTGTAACTGAAAATCGGTCGCTGCAGGGCGGTTGATCATAGATTCGTTGGGGCGACGGCTTGTGCTCAGTCCTGCCGAACAACCGTGGTGTGCCGCCTATGCGACGATTCCCGGCAAATCTTTGTGACCTTGAACGGGCTGCCGATAAAAATGGATTCTCAGAAAACGTCTGACGCGCTTTCGCGTCAGGAACTGGCGGCCGTGCTGGCCGTGACGCGTGCATTGGCGGCACCCTTCGATTTGACAGCCATGCTGGCCGAGGTAGCTGCTGCGGCGCGGCAGGTGCTGCGCGCCGAGCGAAGTTCGATCTGGCTGCTCGACGCAGCGGCGGGGGAACTGGTGCTGGAGATATCCGCAGACATCCCGCACCTGCGCGTGCCTTTGGGCACGGGCTTGGTTGGCGTCTGCGCGCACGACCAACGCTTGATCAACGTGCCTGATTGCTATGCCGATCCCCGCTTCAATGCCGAGGTGGACCGCCAGTCAGGATTCCGCACCCGTTGTATTCTGACCTTGCCCTTGATCGATCATCTCGGCGTATTGGTCGGCGTGATGCAGGTGCTGAATCGGCTGGACGGCATTTTCACACCCGATGTCGAGCCATTGGCCGAAGCTTTGGCGGCGCAATGCGCTGTTGCTTTGACGCGTGTACGGATGTCCGAAGCCGTGATCCAGGGCGAGCTGATGCGCCAGGAACTGCAACTGGCGCGCGAAGTCCAGCTTGGTACGTTGCCCGGCGTCCTGCCCTTGGTTGCTGGGTATGACATGCACTGCACGTTTTTGCCGGCCTCGCTGACCGGTGGCGACACTTACGACATCGCTTTGACCGAGCAGGGCTTGTTGCTGGTGCTGGGTGACGCCACCGGGCACGGCATCGCGCCAGCGCTGTCCGTCACTCAGATGCACGCAATGTTGCGTATGGCGCTGCGGCTCGGTGCCGATCTCGAGTCCGCCTTTCGCCACGTCAATGACCAACTGGCAGCCACCTTGACCGAAGGTCGGTTTGTCACCGCGTTTATCGGCTTGCTCGACACCGTCACGCACCATTTGCGTTTTCTCAGTGGCGGCCAAGGCCCGATCTTGCACTTTCAGGCCACCGCTTGCGCCTGCACCAGCTACAAGGCGACCAGCTTCCCGATGGGGGCGATGCCCATTACTCAGCTGCGTCCGCCAGTCAGCATCGAGTTGGCGCGGGGCGATATTCTTTGCTTGCTGACAGATGGCGTCTACGAATACGAAGCGCCGGACGGCGAGCAGTTCGGTCGAGCCAGGGTCGAACATTTGCTTTCCCAGCACCAGTTGGCCTCAGCAGAGGAGTTTGCCGCCCACTTGCTGGCAGAGCTGCAAAATTTCGCGCGTGGTGCGCCGCAAGAGGATGACATCACCATGGTGCTGGTGAAGCGGCGTTGAACTGCAATCCGCCAAACCGTCATCAAACCGTCATTGAAAGCCGCCAAGATGAGGGGTTATAAAACCGAGGACTGCGCCCATTTCGGGTCTGTAGGCGGGTGAGCCCAATGGGTGACGAGGGAATTGCAATGCAACTGGAAGTCATTGAAATCGGCAGCACGACGGTATGTATCCGGCTAGAAGGCCGCCTCGACGCAGCCGGGGCCGATCAAATCGGTCTGCGCTTCACTGCCGCAACGGCCGCTACGGGCCGTAATGCCTTGATCGATCTGGCCGGCGTGCCTTTTATTGCCTCGATGGGCATCCGCTTGCTGATTTCCAGTGCTCGGGCGCTCAACGCCAAAGGGGTTGGCATGGCGATGTTCGGCGCCCAGGCGATGGTGCAGGATCTGCTTGAGCAAGCGGCGGTGGATCAGATCATTCCGCTCTTCGCTACCGAGCAACTGGCGCTGGAGAAATTCGGCGCCTGATCCGCGCAACTCGTGCTCATGACCGACAAGACTTTGGCACCTGCTCCGCCAGCCAACACAACGCTGCACCTGTCGCTTCCCGCCAGGTTGGATTCGCTTGAGCTGGCGCGGCAGGCAATGGCAGGTTTTTTGCCGCCGTTGGACCTGAGTCAGCAAGCGCAATTCAATCTAGAACTCATTCTGGAAGAAACGCTGATGAATGTAGTCCTGCATGCGTTCAAGGATCCCGGCCCACACTGGGTTGAGCTGAATGTGCAGGCCGAACCTGATGCGCTGTTGCTTTGCTTCGAAGACGACGGCATCGCCTTCGATCCGGTCTCAGCTGCCGAGCCGCAACGGCCCGGATCAATCGCCGAAGCAGCGATTGGCGGATTGGGCCTGATGCTGGTGCGCCAGCGTGCCAAGTCGGTCACTTACCTGCGCGCCAACGGCCGCAACCGGTTGAGCATCGCCATTCACCGCCAGTAAGTCCGCTGTGCGGCCTGTGCCGTTCGCAAGCGCTGTTAGCGTGTGTCGCTATGCTTGGCTCCCTATGTCAAACAATTCAAGCGCTATGGCTGCCGTAGACCGTCCTGCCGGCTGGCGCAAAAAAGCCTCTGACGCGGGCCGCGTCGTGGGTGCAGCGATTGCTCATGCCCCTGAAAATGCAGCTTATGGGCTGATCGCGCTGGCACCGTTGGGGCCAGCGTTTGCTCCACAGGCGATGGCGCTGGCGCTGCTGGGGGCGGCGCTGGTCAACATCGTGGCCTGCACGATGGGTGGCAGACGGGTGGTCAGCGGCGCGAAGACTGCCACGGCCTTGTTGACGGCCGGTCTGGTGGCCGGCCTGTTGGTCCACCATCCGTTGCAGAGCTCGGGCGATCTGCTGCAACTGCTGGCCTTGCTCGGTTTGGGCCTAGCGGCGGCTGGGGCCTTGCAATATATTTTTGGCCTGTTGCGGCTGGGTGCCCTGGTCAAGTTCACGCCGCACCCGGTTCAGGTGGGGCTGCTCAGTGGCATCGGGCTGCTGCTGATGGCGACTGCCCTGCCGGTGCTGCTGGGGCACGGTTTCAACACCCGGCTGTGGGCTTTGACCCAAGGCCTGTCGCTCGGCGCGGCTGGAATTGGCTGCGTTGCCATTGCAGCTTCCTGGTTGGCGACGCGATGGTCGTCGCCGCTGCCGCCGCTGCTGGTGGGGGTGGGCAGCGCGTCCTTGTTGTACTCGGGTCTGCTGGCGCTTGGTGTCGATGCCAGCCTGCTCGGTGCGCGGGCGGCCATGCCCGAGTTGCCGATGCCGTGGCTGGCTCAGCTGCCCTCAGCGGCGCCGGGCTTTGTCGCCTTGCTGCGCTGGCCGGTGCTGTCGCTGCTGAGCCTGTTTGCCTTGACGGTGGCGCTGC
>CANFYD010000155.1 GCA_947450745.1 Burkholderiales bacterium | reverse complement strand
GCTTTTTGCGCCCACACGGTGCTGAGCGATCAAGTGTTCGAGGTGGCCGACGCCACGCTCGACCCACGTTTTGCCGACAACCCCTGGGTCATCGGCCACCCGAACATCCGTTTCTACGCGGGCGCGCCGGTGTGCTTGAGCAGCGGGCACCGCGTCGGCGCGCTGTGCATCATCGATCACCAAGCCCGAACGCTGGACGACACCCAGCGCGAGCTGCTGCAATGCCTGGCTCTGGCCGTGGCGCGTGCGCTGGAGGGCCGGGCCGCGAGCCATCAGCTGAACACGCAGGACGCCGCGTTGAGGCAGCGCGCCGAGCGTGAGCTGCAGGACGAGCGGCGGCGGCTGGCCAACATCATCGAAGCCACCAACGTGGGCACTTGGGAGTGGAATGTGCGCACCGGTGAGTTGCGTGCAAATGCGCGTTATGCGCAATTGGTCGGCAACACGCTGGATGACCCGAGCACCGTCACGCCAATGCTCTCGGCCGACTGGGACGAGCATATTCACCCCGATGACAGCCTGCGCTCCAAGCGTCTGCTGAACCAGCATTTCGAGCAGCACAGCGACCGCTACGCTTGTGAAATGCGGCTGCTGCATGGCGACGGTCATTGGGTCTGGGTGATGGATCACGGCCAAGTGATGAGTTGGGGGGCGGACGGGGCACCCGAGTGGATGTTCGGCTCCCGCCAAGACATCAGCGAACGCAAGCAGCAAGAAGCTGCGCTGCGCAAGAGCGAAGCCTTGCTGGACCATACCGGACGTTTGGCCGGCGTCGGCGGCTGGGCCTTCGACTTTGTCGATAACCAACTGAGCTGGTCCGACGAAACCCGTCGGATTCACGGCACTGCACTCGACTACCAGCCGGTCTTGGCCGACGTCATCAACTTTTACCCCGTTGAAGCGCAGCCGGCCCTCAAGGCTGTGATAGGCCGTGCGTTGGCCGTGTGCGAGCCTTGGGATATGGAGCTGCCGCTGATCCGCGCGGACGGTGTGAGGGTCTACACCCGATCCGTCGGCGCGGTGGAGTTCGAGGACGGCCGGCCCATTCGTCTGGTCGGGGCGTTTCAAGACATCACCGAGCGCAAGCTGCTGGATTTGAAGCTCACGGCCGCCTTGGCTGAAGCCCAGGATCTCTACGACAACGCGCCCTGCGGTTACTACTCGCTCGATGTGGACGGCCGGTTCTTGCACATCAATGCGACGGCGCTTGAGTGGCTGGGTTGTTCGCGCGAGGCCTTGATCGGCAAGCGGTATCTGACAGAGTTCTTGACGGCCGAAAGTCAGGCGCTGTTCCATCAGAAGCGCAGGAAATTCCAGTCCGAAGGTTGGATTGAAGGCCTTGAGTTTGAGTTGCGTATCTCTCAAACCGCCCTGCGCCGGGTCAGCGTCACCGCCACCGCCGTGCGTGATGCTGCGGGGAATTTCTTGATGTCCCGCTCGGCGATGTTCGACATTACCGACGGCCATGCCGCCAAAAAAGCCTTGCGCGAGCTGACCGCCATCTTCGACAACACGACCGACTTTGTGGTCCAAGCCGACAGGCACGGCAACATTGTCTACATGAATCCGTCGGTGCGCCGGGCCACCGGCATCGCGGCGGACGCACCGGTGACTCATCTGGACTACGCGCGCTTTTACACGCCGGAGACGCTGCGCTTGTATGCCGAGGTCATCATGCCGGCGCTCAATGCCGGTGCACCGGTGTGGGTGGGTGAGGCGACGGTCCATCTGGCCAACCAGCGGACGGCACCGGTGAACCAGATCGTGATTGCGCACCGGGACAGCGAAGGCCGGATCGAGCGCCTGTCAGCGGTGATTCGCGACATTGCAGCGGAGGTGGAAGTGAGGCACCAAGCGCTGCTTCAAACGGCGACGCTGAGGTCGGTGGCCGAAGCGATACCGGCAACGGTGGCGGTGGTCGGCAGGGACGGCACTTACCGCTTCGTCAACGGAGCGTTCGAGCGCCGCTGCGGGATGGCGCGCGGCGACATCATTGGTCAGCCGGTCAGCCTGGTTTTGGACGAGCTGGAGTTCAGCCGCTGTCAGCCCTGGATTGAGCGTGCGTTTGCCGGCGAAACCGTCAATTTCGTCCTCGACTTTCCGTCCTTCGAAGGCCCGACCGATACAGCCACGACCTATGTGGCCGTGAACTATCTGCCGCTGCACCTCGACGGCGGCAAGGTCGACGGCTATGTGTCGGTCACTCAAGACATCACGGAACAAAAGCTGGAAGAGTTGCGCTTATTGCAAATGGCGCAGCGCGACCCCTTGACCGGGCTGCTCAACCGTGCAGGGTTCGAACAGCACATGGACCAACTGCTGCAAGAAGGCAAGGGCGCGTCGCTAGCCTTGCTCTACATCGACCTGGACTATTTCAAGCCGGTCAATGACCTGCACGGCCACCCCGTCGGTGACCAGGTGCTGGAGATTTTTGCGAAGCGGCTGGCCGCTCTGGTGCGGTCCACCGATGCCGTGGCCCGACTCGGCGGCGACGAATTTGCCATTACGCTGACGGGCACCACCGAAGAGGCCCACGCCTCAGCGGTCGCTGCCAAGGTGCTGGCCATTGCCCATGCGCCGTTCAAGGTGGGCGCACTGACGATTCACATCGGTGCCAGCGTCGGCATCGCCTTCACTGCGAATTCCGATATCGGCTGGCAGGGCCTGGTGCAGCGCGCCGACAACAAATTACTCGCGGCCAAAGCAGGTGGCCGAGGGCGGCAGGTGGGCGCGGCGGGGTAAGACGCTGGTAATCGGCTTGGTCAGGCGGCGCCGTCAGCCAGCGTAGTCAGCCGGCGTTGCGCAGGCCGAACATGCCCCAGCCTTCCATGCTCAAGACTTGCTCGTCGTGTTGGTTGAAGACCGCCCATTCCGAGCGCACCAGGCCGATGTGCGGACGGGAGGCGCTGGTGCGGGCTTGTTGCACCGTCATGCGTACGCTTAGGGTGTCGCCGGGGCGTACCGGGCGCAGCCAGCGCAGGTTGTCGATGCCGGGTGAGCCCTGGCTGGTGGAATCGATCAGGTACTCGTCGCACATCATGCGCATCACCATCGCGCAGGTGTGCCAGCCGCTGGCGGACAGGCCGCCCAGCACCGAGGCGTCGGCAGCGGCTTCATCCAGGTGAAACGGCTGCGGGTCAAAGGCGGCGGCGAAGGCCAGCACTTCTTCTTTGGTGACCTGGCGGGCACCAAATTCCCAGACCCGGCCGACGGTGAAATCTTCAAACGCATAGGTGCTCATGCGGCGGATTCTATGCGGCCGACTGCGCGCGGCTGACCCAGCAAAAAGCGCCCCGGAGGGCGCTTTCAGCGAGCAAGGAAGGGCGAAGGGCTCGCTCAGGCTTAGGCGTTGGCGGACTTGCCGCTCTGCTTGCTCTTGCGACGCGCGCCGAACATCACGCCCAGCAGGCCCAAGCCCATCATGGCGTAGGTGGTCGGCTCAGGCACAGCGGCTGTCGGTGCAAAGTTGTTGATCTGAGCGTAGGAGTGGCCCAGCTTCAAGTCGAACCCGGCCAGCTTGGTGTTCAATGGGTCGGAACTGAAGTGCAGCGCATTGGTCTCGACCGAGCAAGTCGTCACAAAGCCTGAGCAAGTGTTGAACTGCTCGTTCAGAGTCAAGGTCAGGCCGAGCTTGGCCAAGAAGGAACCTGCCGCGCCACCCAGTTGCGTGTTGGCCGCCGGGTTGCCATGCACCAGGGCCGACAAATCCAGGCTCTTGCTGAAGGTGTTGGCCAACAGCAATGAGGACGAGCTGCCGAGCAGGCTGGCATTCAGCAGCGATGTCAGGTCCAGCTGCACATCGGTGAAGCTGTTCAGCGTGTTGCTGCCCACCAGTTGGTTGTTCACCACGTTGATCGTCGATGTGGTTTTCAGTGCGTCGGCAGTCAAGCCCAGCGAGAACAACGGCACGTTGACTGTTTTGCTACTGCCATGAAGAGGCGTCGTCTTGATGGACTGGCTCAAATCCAGGCCCAGATTGAGGTCGGTGACGCCGCCAGAGCCCTGCACTTGTTGGGCACCTTTGCTGAAGCTGGCTGTTCCCTCCAACACCTTGGCTTTCAGCTCGACTGAGGCTGTGGTGGTCGTCTTTACGGAGATTCCAAGTACTTTGGTCGTCACTTCGTTTAACGTCGCCGTCTTGGCGATGGCGCTGGCTACGCTGTCATGGCTGTTGTAGGTCGTGCCGGTGAGGGTGCTGCCGGCGGCGGCGGTGCCTGTCACGTTACCGAGCGATTTGCCAAACACAGTGACCGGGCCGGGCAGGGTGGCGCTGATGGCGCTCTTGCCCAACAAATCGGCGCTGAGCACCAGACCGGCACCATTGCTGTTCGCTGCACTGACCGTTGCCGCTTGGGCAGCAATCGGAGCCATCAGGACGGCGATCGCAGCAGCGGCAAAGGACAGCGAGAGAGTTTTGGAGTGGGTCATGGCAGCACCTTCAAAATATTTGCAACTAACTTTGTTCGGGTTGCAAAACCGATGAATGAAGTGTTCCTTAAATGAGGTTTTGGCAGTCCCCCCCGCTCACGGGGGCGGTGGTGGGTGATCTGTGACGTAATCGACAGATTCCGCTGACGTGACAAAAAATTCACCTCGCTTCGAGTTGTCACTGAGCGAAATTGAACAGGCAGAATCTGCTCATGTCGCGTCCCACCGTCACTCTCGAAGCCCTGCTGGCCCTGGCCATCCGTCATGTCAACGCCGGCCAAGCGGAGCAGGCCCGGCTGCTGTGCGAGCACGCGGTGCAGCATTTTCCTGCGCATCCGGCGGTGCTGCAGTTGCTGGCGCTGTTGGCTTTGCAGCAAGGCCAGACGGGAGCCGCCCTGCGCCAGGCTCAGGCCAGCCTGGCGCTGCGGCCGGATCATTTGCCGACTCTGCAACTGGCCGGCAATGCGGCGGCCGCAGCGGGTGAAACCGCGCTGGCGGCGACTTGTTTGGAGCGGCTGGTCGAGCTGCAGCCGGCGCAGGCCGATGCCTGGTTCCAACTGGCCTTGCTGCGCCAGGATCTCCGTCAGTTGCGCGAGGCCGCAGCGGCCTTGGCGGAAGTTTTGCGCTTGCAGCCCGGTCGTGCCGATGCCGAGGTCAACTTGGCCATCGTGCTGCAAGACGACGGGCAGATCGACGCTGCCTTGCGTGCCTACGGCCGCGCTTATCGCTCGCGTGCCGACACTTTTGGCCGTATTGCGCACGCCCTGGCCACACCGTCATCAGGGCGGCTGTATTTGCAGCTGGAGGAACTGCGCGCTGATTTGCTGGCCATGCCGGCTTGAGCTGGCGCTGATCGGTGCTGCCGGATCTTGCCTATCTTCAAGCGCCGCGTTTGTTGCGGAAGCCTTTGCGATAGACGCCGGGCCCGGCCATGATGCGGCCGGCGAGGGCGTCATAACTTGTCAGATGCGCGGGTGACATAGGCTCGCAAACCAGTTCGATCGCTTGGCGAGGTACGGGGAAGCATTGCGCAATCGGCGTGCCGCGCGGCAGCAGGCCGTTGAAGTCGGGGTCGGTCCAGACGGCGGGGAAGTTGATGCCTACGGCGTTGAAGCTGTCCGCCTCGACCAGCCCGGTCAGCAGACGGAACGGCAGGTCGGGTCGGTTGATCGGGTGTGTGGCCATCAGCGACCAGCCCGGCTCCAGCTCAATCGTCCAGAAGCTGTTGAACTTCAGCGCGGCTTGCGCGCCGTGTTCCGGCGACGACTGGGCAAACGGCGAGCCCGCCAATTGCTCGGCCACATGAAAACTCAGCGGTGAGCGCGGATGGCCGTGCAACTCGGTGTGCGGCCCCTCTTGCAGCGGCGGTAGCGCCCAGTCCCAGCTGAAGCGCTGCTGCTCGACCCGCACATCGCAAGGCAGCATCAGCATGAAGCCGTGCGACATCGCGTCGACAAACGGCGGGCATTGCTTGACCGTGCGGATGCTGCGCTGATGCAGCTCGGACGGCGCGCGCGCTGCCATCTGCCGCAACCAGTCCGGCAGCATCGCCCTGGCCGGCACCGGGCGCGGCAAGAGGTCGATCAAAGACGGCGCACAGCGGAAAACAATTTTCATGAATCAGAGCCTCAAAAAACAGCGCCCGGCTGCAGAGGTTGCGGCCGGGCGCTGTGGGCGTTTCAACTTGAGACGAGCTTACCTGACGCGGCCTTCCTTCCAGGCGGTCAGCAGCTTGTTGTACTCGATGGTCTGGCCTTGCGGCTTCTCATTGGCCAGCTTCTTCCACGGTGCGCCCTTGTCGCTGAGCCACTTGTCCGGCGCGATCTTGGGGTTGAGCTTGGGCGCGCAATTGGCCATGCCGGCGCGTTGCAGGCGGGCCATCACGTCGTCCATCTCTTCGGCCAGGTTGTCCATCGCCTGTTGCGGTGTCTTCTCACCGGTCACGGCCACGGCCACGTTCTTCCACCAGAGCTGGGCCAGCTTCGGATAGTCGGGCACGTTGGTACCGGTCGGCGTCCAAGCGACCCGGGCCGGGCTGCGATAGAACTCGATCAGGCCGCCGTACTTGGCCGCGTTCTGCGTAAAGTAGTCCGAGCGGATGTCGCTGTCACGCACAAAGGTCAAGCCGACGATGCTCTTCTTCAGCGACGTGGTCTTGGCGGTGACGAACTGCGCATACAGCCAGGCGGCGGTGGCGCGCGTCGGGTCGTTGGACTTCAAGAATGTCCAGGAGCCGACGTCCTGATAACCGTTCTGCATGCCCTGCTTCCAGTACGGGCCGTTGGGGCCGGGGGCCATCCGCCATTTCGGCGTGCCATCGGCATTCACGACAGGCAGACCCTGCTTGATCATGTCCGCCGTGAAGGCCGTGTACCAGAAGATCTGCTGAGCGATCTGGCCTTGTGCCGGCACCGGGCCGGACTCGCCGAAGGTCATGCCGGTGGCTTCCTTGGGTGCGTACTTCTTCATCCAGTCCACATACTTGGTCAGTGCGTAGACGGCGGCTGGCGAGTTGGTGGCCCCGCCGCGCGACACCGAGGCACCGACCGGTGTGCACTTGTCGTCGGCCACACGGATGCCCCATTCGTCCACCGGCAGCCCGTTCGGAATGCCTTTGTCGGCTGTGCCGGCCATCGACAACCAAGCATCGGTGAAGCGCCAGCCCAACGACGGGTCTTTCTTGCCGTAGTCCATGTGACCGTAGATCGGCTTGCCGTCGATCTGTTTCACGTCGTTGGTGAAGAACTCGGCGATGTCCTCGTAAGCGCTCCAGTTCAGCGGCACGCCCAGGTCATAGCCGAACTTGGCCTTGAACTTGTCCTTCAGGTCCTTGCGCTCGAACAAGTCCGCGCGGAACCAGTACAGGTTGGCGAACTGCTGGTCCGGCAACTGGTACATCTTGCCGTCCGGCGCGGTGGTGAAGCTGGTGCCGATGAAGTCCTTCAGGTCCAGGCCAGGATTGGTGAATTCCTTCCAGGAACCGGCCATCTGGTCGGTGATGGACAGCACGGTGCCGTAGCGGTAGTGCGTGCCGATCAGATCGGAGTCATTGATCCAGCCGTCGTAGATCGACTTGCCGGACTGCATCGAGGTCTGCAGCTTCTCGACCACATCACCCTCTTGGATGATGTCGTGCTTGACCTTGATGCCGGTGATTTCTTCAAATGCCTTGGCCAGCGTCTTGCTCTCGTACTCGTGGGTGGTCAGAGTCTCGGAGACAACCGAGATTTCCTTCACGCCCTTGGCTTGCAGCTTTTTGGCCGCTTCGATGAACCATTTCATCTCGGCCATCTGCTTGTCTTTGCTCAGCGTGGACGGCTGGAACTCGGCGTCAATCCATTTCTTGGCTTCCGCCTCGCCAGCCCAAGCCGAATGCCCAGCGATGGCCAGTGCAGCAGCCATGGCCAGAGCGGTATAACGTTGTTTCATTCCTGTCTCCTCTGATGACGTCCCCCGTTGATGCTTTTGATCTGATGCCACCCGGGGGGAAAGCGGGTGACAGCTCTTGAAAACACGGTAATC
>CANFYD010000154.1 GCA_947450745.1 Burkholderiales bacterium | reverse complement strand
TGCGTCGTTGGCCGGGTGCTCGGAATCCTCACGTACCTGGAGTACGTTCCGGTTCCTGCGCCCCGTCCGCCTAGCCTGACGACCGCTCGCTACAAAAGTTCTCACCCTCTCAGTCCCGCCGCGTCGCCGCTGCCCGCGCTCACGGCATTGCCGCCCGCTGCCGAGCCTCACATCCCTGCGTAATTCGGCCCGCCGCCGCCTTCCGGGGTGACCCAGACGATGTTTTGCGTCGGGTCCTTGATGTCGCAGGTTTTGCAATGCACGCAGTTCTGCGCATTGATTTGCAGCTTGTCCTCGCCAGCGTCGGTCTTGATGAATTCATACACGCCGGCCGGGCAGTAGCGGCTTTCCGGCCCGGCATATTTGGCCAGGTTGATGGCGACCGGCACCGAGGCGTCTTTCAGCGTCAAGTGGGCCGGCTGGTTCTCCTCGTGGTTGGTGTTGGACACGAACACCGAGGACAGGCGGTCGAAGGTCAGCTTGCCGTCCGGCTTCGGATAGTCGATCTTGGCGCAGTCGGCCGCCGGCAGCATGTAGAGATGGTCGGCCTGGGTGCGGTGAATCGTCCACGGCGGGCTCTTGATGCCGAGCTTGGGCAGCAGCCACTGCTCGATGCCGGTCATCAAGGTGCCGACCGTGTTGCCCTTCTTGAACCATTGCTTGAAGTTGCGCGACTGGTTCAGCTCGGCATGCAACCAGCTCTGCTCAAAAGCGGCCGGGTAGGCGCTCAGCTCGTCATGCTCGCGGCCGGCGGCCAGCGCGTCGAAGGCGGCGGCTGCTGCCAACATGCCGGTCTTGATCGCCGCGTGGCTGCCCTTGATGCGGGCCGCATTCAAATAACCGGCATCGCAGCCAACCAGGGCACCGCCCGGGAACACCGTTTTGGGCAGGCTCAGCAAGCCGCCGGCGGTGATGGCGCGGGCGCCGTAGCCTAGCCGTTTGCCGCCGGCCAAATGGGCGCTGATGCTGGGGTGGGTCTTCCAGCGCTGCATTTCCTCGAACGGGCTGAGCCAGGGGTTTTTGTAGTCCAGCCCGACCACATAACCGAGCGTGACCTGGTTGCCTTCCAGGTGATACAAGAAGCCGCCGCCGTAGGTGTCGGCATTCATCGGCCAACCGGCGGTGTGCACCACATGGCCGGGTTTGGCTTGGGAGGCCGGCACTTCCCACAATTCCTTGATGCCCAGCGCATAGCTTTGCGGGTCGCAACCGTCGTCAAGCTTGAACTTGGCGATCAACTGCTTGCCCAAATGGCCGCGCGAGCCCTCGGCGAAGACGGTGTATTTGCCCAGCAACTCCATGCCGAGCTGGAAGTGGCCGGTCGGCTCGCCGTCCTTGCCCAGGCCCAAGTTGCCGGTGGCCACGCCGCGCACCGCGCCGGCTTCGGTGTAGAGGATTTCGGCGGCGGTGAAGCCGGGGAAGATCTCCACGCCCAAGCCTTCCGCTTGCTCGGCCAGCCATTTGGTGAAGGCCCCGAGCGAGATCACGTAATTGCCGTGGTTGTGAAAGCACTCCGGGATCAGCCACTGCGGCGTGCTGGTGGCACCGGTTTCGCCCAGGAACAGCACCTCGTCCGAGCTGACGGCCTGCTTCAGCGGCGCGCCCAGTTGCTGCCAGTTCGGCAGCAACTCGGTCAGGGCGCGCGGGTCCATCACCGCGCCGGACAAAATGTGGGCACCGGGCTCGGAGCCTTTTTCCAGCACCACGACCGACAGTTCCTGGCCGCTTGCGATGGCCAACTGCCTCAGGTGAATGGCGGTCGCCAAGCCGCCCGGGCCGCCGCCGACCACGACCACGTCGTATTCCATGTTTTCACGTGGGCCATGTTGAGCGATCAGTTCTGCGGGAGTCATCGAGTTCCTTTGTTTATCTGTGGCCTGCTGCTGCTGCCTGAAAATTGCAGCGCATGTTCTTGCTGATTTGGGCCGCATTCTACTGGGCAATATTCTGAATAGCACGACCGTGCTTTTTTGAGCTCTGATCAGCCGGTGAATCGGCACAGCCCCCCGCCGCCGGCTCCCAGAAGCGCCGATAGCGCGTGCTATCGTCCCGTCGGAGCAGACGAGGACGAGACCATGAGCTACAGCATTGACTTATCGGGCCGCGTGGCCCTGGTGACCGGAGCCTCCAGCGGCCTGGGCGCGCAGTTCGCCAAAACCCTGGCCAAAGCCGGTGCTTGCGTGGTGCTGGCCGGTCGCCGCACCGAGCGTTTGAAGACGCTGCGCGCCGAGATCGAAGGTTCGGGCGGCGACGCCCATGTGGTGACGCTCGACGTGACCGACCTGGACAGCATCAAGTCGGCTGTGGCGCATGCCGAGACCGAAGTCGGCACGCTCGACATCCTGATCAACAACTCCGGCGTCAGCACCACGCAGCGGCTCACCGACGTGACCGGCGACGACTACGACTTCGTCATGGACACGAATGTGCGCGGCTCGTTTTTTGTGGCGCAAGAGGTTGGCAAGCGGATGCTGGCACGGGCGCGCGGCTCGGCGCCGGGCACCTTCATCGGCGGGCGCATCGTCAACATCGCCTCGATGGCGGGCTTGCGCGTGCTGAGCCAAATTGGCGTCTATTCGATGAGCAAGGCGGCCGTCATCCACATGACCCGCGCGATGGCACTCGAATGGGGCAAATATGGCATCAATGTGAACGCCATCTGCCCGGGCTATATCGACACCGAAATCAACCACCACCACTGGGGCACCGAGCAGGGCAAGAAGCTGATGGAGCTGCTGCCGCGCAAACGCGTCGGGCAACCGCAGGATCTGGACACCTCGCTGCTGATGCTGTGCGCCAACGAAAGCCATTTCATCAACGGCGCCGTGATTCAGGCCGACGACGGCTTTGGCGTTTGAAGTGAAGTTATGACCTTAAGAACATTGACCTCTCTTGAAGCCCGCGTGTTGGCGGTGCTGGTAGAAAAGCAAGCGACCGTGCCGGACAGTTATCCGCTGTCGCTGAACGCGCTGACGATGGGCTGCAACCAGAAGACCGCCCGCGAGGTCGTGATGAGCGCGGCCGAGGCCGATGTGTTGCAGGCTCTGGATGAGCTGAAGTCGATGCACTTGATCAACACCGTCAGCGGCAATCGCGTCGTGCGCTTCGAGCACAACGCGGCGCGCGGCCTGGGCGTGCCGGGTGCGGCGCTGGCTTGCCTGACGCTGCTGATGTTGCGCGGCCCGCAGACCACCGCCGAGCTGCGCCTGCACACCGAGCGCTTGCACCGCTTTGCCGACATCTCATCGGTGGAAGGGTTCATGGATGAGTTGGCCGAGCGCGAGCCGCCCTTTGTCGTCAAGCTGGCCCGGGCTGCCGGTGCCCGCGAGGCACGCTGGGCGCATTTGCTGTGCGGCGAGGTGGCACAGGACGCTGGCGGCCAGGCGCAGCCGCGTGATGATGAGCTGGCCTTTTTGCGCGCCGAGCAGCAGCGCCTGAACGTCGAGTTGGAGCACTTGAAGGCGCTGGTGCTGCGCATGGCCGTCGAGTTGGGCATGGACGCAGATACCGGAGCAGCCACGTGAAGCTGGAAATTGCTGCGGACAAACAATTTGTGCATGAAACCCGCATCGCCATCCGCTGGGGCGATATGGACGCGATGGGCCATGTCAACAACACGGTCTATTTCCGCTACCTGGAAATCGTTCGCGTCGAGTGGTTGGACAGCATGAAGGCCGCACCGAACCCGGCCGGCCAAGGCCCGGTGATCGCCAACGCCTTCTGCAATTTTTACCAACAGCTCGAATACCCCGGCGAGGTGCTGGCCAAGCATTACGTGTCCAACCCGGGCCGCAGCAGTTTTGACAGCTGGACCACGCTGGAGCGCGTCGATCAGCCCGGGGTGATCTGCGCGGCCGGTGGCGCCACCACCGTCTGGGTCGACTTTCCGAGCAAAAAATCCAGTCCGCTGCCGGATTGGTTGCGAGCCGCTATTTCGCCCTGAAGTCTCCGGCTCACCGCGCCCGGCTTGTGATCGGTCGAGCTCAAAGAATGAATCCATCGAAGTCATCCGAAGTGCTGGACAGCGTGTTCATTCCGGCACTCCAGCCCAACCCGCGCGACAGGCTGCGCCGCAGGGCCTTTCTGTGGGTGGCGGTGCTGGTGCTGATATCAGGCGGCTTGGTGGCCTTGGCCCTGAACCTACTGCGCACGCAGGTGCTCGAAGCGGGGCAGCGGCAGACGGAATCATTTGTGCGGGTGATCGAGGAGCAGACTACCCGCAGTTTGCAGACGGTCGATCAAAGCTTGCAGCTGGCGGCGCGCAATCTGGCGCAGCTGGAGGCCAGCGGCGGGCTCGACCAGACGAGCGCCGGTGCCTTGTTGCGCGAGCAGATCAAGGACCTGCCCTTTGTGCGCGCGATGTGGGTGCTGGACGCGCAGGGCCGTGATCTGTACGACTCTGACCCTGGCAACAGCGGTATCAGCTTTGCCGACCGGGCTTATTTCCAGCGTTACTTGGCTGCCGAGCCCGCGGGCTTCCACCTCGGCGCGCCGCTGCGCAGTCGCACTCGGACGGGCTGGTTGATCAGCGCTGCCCGCCCGCTGCCGCAGGTCAAGGGCAAGTTTGCCGGCATCATCGTGGCCGCGATCGAGCCGACCTATTTCGACAAGTTCTGGCGCTCGCTGGAGCTGACGCCGCAGGGCTCGATCGTGTTGATGCGGCGTGACGGCGTGATGATGATGCGCAGCCCGTTCGACGAAGCCGCGATGAGCGTTAATTTCTCGGCCCACCGCTTGTTCAGCACCATCTTGGCCGGCGCGCTGACGGGCAGTTTCGAGAACATCAGCCCGGTCGATGGGGTTTTGCGGGACTACGCTTACCGCACGCTGTCGGTGCAGCCCGAATTGGTGGTGGTGGTCGGGCAGTCGCAAGCGACGCTGCTGCAGCATTGGCGCAAGTTGGCGCTGCTGAGTGCCAGCCTGTGGGCCTTGGCGGCGCTGTTGACGGCGCTCTTCTGTGTGCTGCTGAACCGCGCTTGGCGGCAAAGCATTCGCGATGAAGAGCGCAATCAACAGGTGGCGCAGCGGCTCAGCTTGGCCACCAGCGCCGCCTCGGTCGGGGTCTGGGATTGGGACTTGAGCGCTGATCAATGGGTGGCCGAGCCGGTTTTTTTCACCATGTTGGGCCTGAACGCCGCACCCGACCCGGGCCGACGCCAGCAGTGGCTGGCGTCGGTGCATCCGCAGGATCAGGCGCTGGTGCAAAGCAAGTTCGACGCTGCGCTGGCCGGCGACGGCAGTGCCTTTGAATATGAAGTCCGGCAGCGCCATGCGGACGGGGCTTACCGCTGGCTGCGGGTGATCGGCCGGGTGCTGGCGCACGACAAGCTCGGCCAGGCGAGCCGCTTGGCCGGGGTGCAGATCGACGTGACCGCGCACAAACTGGCCGAAGACCGCTTGCGCCAAAGCGAGGAAAACCTGGCCATCACGCTGCAATGCATCGGCGACGCGGTCATCTCGACCGATGCGGGCGGGCAGATCACCCGCATGAACGCGACCGCCGAGCGCTTGACCGGCTGGCGGCTGGCGGATGCCCTCGGTCTGCCGTTGGCGGCGGTGTTCCATATCATCGACCGGCTGACGCGTGCGTCCGTGGTCTACCCGGTCGATGCGGTGATGGCGCAGGGCAAAACTTTCGGCTTGGCCCAGCACCTGACCCAGCACTTTGCCTTGCAGTCACTCGATGGGCAGACCTATCAGATTGCCGACAGCGCGGCCCCCATCCACAACGCTGCCGGCCGAGTGCTGGGTGTCGTGCTGGTGTTCAGCGATGTCAGCGACAGTTACCGGACGCAGCAAGCGCTGGCCGACAGCGAGGCGCGCTACCGAGCGCTGGTGGAATGGTCGCCCGAGGCGATGGTGGTGCACCGGGACGGGCAAATACTTTATGCCAACCCAGCCGCGCTCAAACTGTTCGGTGCGGACTCGGCTTGGAGCTGGCTGGGCCGCTCGATCTTCGACTTCATTCATCCGGACTCGCATGTCTCAGCGCACGCACGCTTGCTGAATCTCAGCGACGACTCCACGGTGCCGACGACCGAGCAGCGCTTCTTGAAGCTGGACGGCAGCGCCTTCGATGTGGAAGTGCAGGGCATTGCGATCAACTACGACGGCCAACCGGCCTTGCAAACCTCGATCCGCGACATCACCCAGCGCAAGCAGGCCGAAGCGCAGATCAGGAGGCTGGCTTTTTACGACCCGCTGACCCGGCTGCCGAACCGGCGGCTGCTGCTCGACCGACTTGCCCATGCGATGGCTGCCAGCGCTCGCCATCAGCGCCACGCCGCGTTGTTGTTTGTCGATATCGATCATTTCAAGACCGTCAACGACACGCTGGGCCACCACCAGGGCGATGTGCTGCTGGAGATGATCGCCCAGCAGCTGGCCACTTGCGTGCGCGAGGGCGACACCCTGGCGCGGCTGGGCGGCGATGAGTTTGTGCTGATGTTGGAGAACCTCAGCGAAAGCGCCCTGACCGCCGCCGCGCAGGCCGAGGCGGTGGCCGACAAAATCCTCACAGCCCTGCGCCAGCCGTTCAGCTGGGGTGACACGACCCTGCACAACACCTGCAGCATCGGCATCAGTTTGTTTGGCGGCAGCGTTCAGGAAAGCATTGAAGAGCCGCTGAAACGGGCCGACCTGGCCATGTACCAAGCCAAGGTGGCCGGACGCAACACCTTGCGGTTTTTTGATCAGCAGATGCAAGCGGTAGTGACCGCCCGGGCGGCGCTGGAAAAGAGCCTGCGCGTGGCCCTCCAGCAGCAGCAGTTCTTGCTTCACTACCAGGCGCAAGTGGTGATTGATGGGAGCGGGAACGAGAGCGAGAGCGGGGCGGGGACGGGGACGGGGACGGGGACGGGGACGGTCACCGGTGTGGAGGCGTTGGTGCGCTGGCAGCATCCGCAGCGCGGCCTGGTGTCGCCGGCCGAGTTCATCCCGCTGGCGGAGGAATCCGGCTTGATCCTGGCGCTGGGGCAATGGGTGCTGGAAGCCGCTTGTGCACAGCTGCAGCTTTGGAGCCAAGTGCCCCATTTGGCCGGGCTGAGCATGGCGGTGAACGTCAGCCCACGGCAATTTCGCCAGGCCAATTTCGTCCAGCAAGTGCTGGCGGTGCTGGAGCGCAGCGGTGCCAACCCGCGCCGCCTCAAGCTGGAGCTGACCGAGAGTATGTTGGTCGACAACGTGCCGGACGTGATTGCCAAGATGATGGCGCTGAAGGCCCGTGGAGTCGGCTTTTCGCTCGACGACTTCGGTACCGGCTACTCGTCGCTGGCCTATTTGAAGCAGTTGCCGATCGACCAGCTCAAGATCGATCAAGGTTTTGTGAAGGACTTGCTGACCGATGCCAACGACGCCGCCATCGCCAAGATGGTGGTGGCACTGGCTGGCAGCTTGGGCCTGGGCGTGATTGCCGAGGGCGTGGAAACGCAGGCGCAGCAGCAGTTTTTGGCCGCTATCGGCTGCCGCGCCTACCAAGGCTATTTGTTCAGCCGTCCGCTGGCGCTGCTTGATTTCGAGCGCTTCATCGGGACCCGCTGAGCCCGTTGACCTTGCGGACCCCGCTCACAAGTCGCCAATCCCCGCCGCCACCCGCTGCCAGAGCCGGTTGCCGCTGAGGCCATTGCACATCAGCAGCAGCCCGCTGCGGCGGCTGGGCGAGAACTGGCAGTAGTTGCGAAAGCCGCTGCTGTTGGTGCCGGTGTGATAAGCCACGTCTCCCTGCGTAGCGGTCGTGTTGAGGGCCCAACCCAGGCCCCAAAAAACCGCCGGGTGGGCGGGCAAGCCGGCGGCGGCACCGGGCCGGACAATCGGCTCGCGGTCGTCCGCCACCGTCTGGTGGGACAGCATCTGTTGCAGCGATGCAGCGTTCAGTGAATGGGCGGCGCTGCGCTCGGTGCGCAGCATTTCGGCCAGAAACAGCGCGTAGTCGGCGGCACTGGTGTAGAGCGTGTAGGCCGCGTTGGCTTGG
>CANFYD010000153.1 GCA_947450745.1 Burkholderiales bacterium | reverse complement strand
GTCGCGACCCGCGTAGTTGCGAGTGAAAGCCGACCGTGACACCCGTTTTGCGCCACGCCGGCTCATGTGGGCACTTCGCTGCCCGTGCCGGAATCGCTCGCGGGTCTCGACCCGCCCTACGTCGCTGAGCTCAGAGGGTGAGAACTTTTGTAGCGAGCGGCTGTCAGGCTTGGGCGGGGAGCGCAGGGACCGGAACGTACTTCAGGTACGTGAGGATCCCGAGCATCCAGCCAACGACGCATGGCGGCCGCGCAGTAAAAAGTTCTCACCCGCCCACCGGATCAGCTGCGTTTGACGCGCCTCAACTCATCCCAGATCAGCAGCACCGCGCCGACGGTGATGGCGCTGTCGGCGATGTTGAAGGAGGGGAAATACCAGCCGGCCGAATGCACCTGGATGAAGTCGACCACATAGCCGTGCAGCAGGCGGTCGATCACATTGCCGACGGCGCCGCCCAGAATCAGCGTGAGCGCGGTGGCGAACAGCGTTTGCTGGCCGTGGCGGCGCAGCATCCAGGTGATGAAGATGGTCGCCGCCGCCCCCAAGCCGACGAAGAACCAGCGCTGCCAGCCTGAGGCACCGGCCAAGAAGCTGAAGGCCGCGCCGCTGTTGTGGACCCGCACGACATTGAAGAAGCTGGTCACATAGCGACTGTCGCCGAGCTGGAAACTGCCCAGGATCAGCACCTTGGTGAACTGGTCCGCCAAGATGATGATCAGCGCGATGGCCAGCCAGCGGACCAGATGGTTGCTGCCGCCCATGCCGCCTGCGCTGCTGCTGGCTTTGGGGCCTGAACTACGGCTGCTGCCCTTGGTTGCCATGGCTCAGGCGACCGCGCGGGTTTCGCCGCTGCCGTGCAGATTGCTGTCGCAACGGCCGCAAATCGACGGGTGCGCCGGGTTGCTGCCCACGTCGGCGCGGTAATGCCAGCAGCGCTCGCACTTCTGCTCGGTCGACGGCGTCACGGTGACCTTGAAGTCGTCTGCTTCGACCAAGTGGGCCGCCGAGGTGATGAAGACGAACTTCAAGTCCTCGCCCAGGCTTTGCAGCAAAGCCAGGTCCAGCGGTGCCACGGCCAAGCTCAGTTCGGCCTGCAGCGAAGAGCCGACGCCGCCCGCCTTGCGCACCTCCTCGATCGCCTTGTTGACCGCTTCACGGATCTCCCGGATGCGGCTCCAGCGGCTCAGCAGGGCTTCGTCCGCCGGGGCGAACTTCCAGTAGGTTTCGGTGAAGATGGTGTCGCCGCCACCGGCCACACCCATCACGCCAGCCGCCGCCTCAGACGCACTCGGCTTGGCAAAAATCGCCCAAGCCTCTTCGGCGGTGAAGCTGAGGATGGGGGCCATCCAGCGCAGCATCGCGTGGGTGATGTGCCACAGCGCGGTCTGGGCCGAGCGGCGCGCCAGCGAGTCGGGCGCGGTGGTGTAGAGCCTGTCTTTCAGCACATCGAGGTAGAAAGCGCCCAGGTCTTCCGAGCAATAGGTTTGCAGCTTGGCCACGACCGGGTGGAACTCATAACGCTGGAAATGCCCCAGGATGTCGGTCTGCATCTGCGCCGCGCGAGCCAGTGCGTAGCGGTCCACTTCCAGCAGTTGCTCCAGCGGCACGGCGTGGGCGCTTGCGTCAAAGTCGCTGATATTGGCCAGCAAGAAGCGCAGCGTGTTGCGGATGCGGCGGTAAGCGTCCACCACGCGCGCCAGGATCTTGTCGTCAAGCCCCAGGTCGCCCGAGTAATCGGTCGATGCGCACCACAGGCGGATGATTTCGGCACCGAGCTTGTCGCTGACCGCTTGCGGTGCCACCACATTGCCGACCGATTTGCTCATCTTGCGGCCCTGGCCGTCGACCACGAAACCGTGGGTCAGCAAGCCTTTGTACGGTGCCCGGCCATGCAGCGCGCAGGCAATCAGCAGACTGGAGTGGAACCAGCCGCGATGCTGGTCATGGCCTTCGAGGTAGAGGTCGGCTTCCGGGCCGCTGGCGTGGCCGGCACCGGCATGGCTGCCATTCAACACATGCTGGAAGGTGGAGCCGGAGTCGAACCAGACGTCCAGGATGTCGGCACCCTTGCTGTAATGCTCGGCCGAATGTTCACCGCTGGCACCCAACCATTCGGCCGGGTCCAGCTTGGCCCAGGCCTCGACGCCGCCCAGCTCGACGATTTCTGCCGCCCGCTCGATGAAGGCCAGCGTGTCGGGGTGCGGCAGGCCGCTGTCCTTGTGCAGAAATACCGGCAGCGGCACACCCCAGGAGCGCTGGCGCGAGATGCACCAATCGGGGCGGCCGGCAATCATGTCGCGCAAGCGGACGCGGCCGTTTTCCGGGTAAAAACTGGTGGCGTCAATCGCTTCCAGGGCGGTTTGGCGCAGCGTCTTGGCCGGAGTTTCGGAGGCAAACACGCCCGCATTACCCCCTTCCGCGGCTTCTGCCGCGTCCATGCGCACAAACCACTGCGCCGCCGCCCGGTAGATCACCGGCGTCTTGTGACGCCAGCAATGCGGGTAGCTGTGCTCGATTTTTTGGTGCGAGAGCAGCCGGCCGGCCGCTTGCAAGGCGTCGGCGATGACGGCGTTGGCCTTCCAGATGTGCAGGCCGCCAAACAGCGGCAACTCGGCTTCGTACTGGCCATTGCCCTGCACCGGGTTGATGATGGCCTTGAAATCCATGCCGTGGGCGACGCAGCTGTTGAAGTCATCCACACCGTAGGCCGGGGCCGAATGGACCACGCCGGTGCCGTCTTCGGCGGTGGCGTAGTCGGCCAAGTAGACCGGGCTGAGCCGGGCGTAACCGGCTTCCGTCTGGGCCAGCGGGTGGTGAAAATTGAGCATTGCCAGGTTCTTGCCGACGGTGGTGGCCAGCACTTGACCTTCCAGTTGCCAGCGCGCCAGGCATTTCTCCACCAGCGCCTCGGCCACCATGAAGATGCCGCGCGGCGTGTCCACCAGCGCATACATCAGCTCGGGGTTCAGGTTCAGCGCCTGATTGGCGGGGATCGTCCACGGCGTGGTGGTCCAGATGACGGTGAAGGCTTCTTTCTCGAAGGCGCGCAAGCCAAAAGCTGCCGCCAACTTGTCCGGCTCGGCCGACAGGAAAGCCACATCCACCGCCGGGCTGGGCTTGTCCGCATATTCGATCTCGAACTCGGCCAAGGACGATCCGCAATCAAAACACCAGTAGACCGGCTTCAAGCCCCGGTAGACAAAGCCGCGCTCGAACAGCCGCTTCAAGACGCGGATCTCGCCGGCCTCGTTCTTGAAGTCCATCGTCCGGTACGGGTGGGCCCAATCGCCCATCAGGCCCAGGCGTTTGAAGTCCTTCAACTGCAGCGCGATTTGCTCGCCGGCATAGGCGCGGCTCTTGGCCTGCACCTCGTCGCGCGGCAGGCCACGGCCAAAGGTCTTTTCGATCTGGTTTTCGATCGGCAGGCCGTGGCAATCCCAGCCGGGGATGTAGGCGGCGTCAAAGCCGTCCAACTGGCGCGCCTTGACGATCATGTCCTTCAAGATCTTGTTGGCGGCATGGCCGATGTGAATCTGCCCGTTGGCGTACGGCGGGCCGTCATGCAGCACGAACTTGGGCGCGCCGCAGCGGGCGTCACGCAGCTTTTTGTAGATGCCCTGGTCTTCCCAGTCCTTGACCCAGCCCGGCTCGCGCTTGGGCAAATCGCCGCGCATCGGGAACGGGGTGTCGGGCAAGTTGAGCGTGGCGCGGTAGTTGATCGCGGCGGCCGGGGTGTTGCTGTCTTGAGTCATGGGGATTCGCTGCGTTCGGGCCGGGCAGGCTGCCTGGCTGGGGGTGTCGGGAGGGGCGGTTGTGGCAGTTGGGCGGTGTTGCAGCTGCGGCCGAGGTGCCCGCCACTTGCCGCCTGCGCTGCAATGGATTGGCGGCTGCAGCCGCCGGCCTCAAATTCGGTCGCGCGTGGTCTGGCGGCGCAGTGCGGCCGACTCAGCCAAAAAGGCCCTGGCGTTGCGCGTATCTTGCTGGATAGCGGCCGTCAGAGCGGGCAGACCGTCGTAACGGGCTTCATCGCGTAGTTTATGCAGGAGTTCCACGCGTACGAGTTTACCGTAGCCCCCTTCCACGCCCAGCGCTGCCGGCCAGTCCAGGCAATGCACCTCCAACAAGACGCGGCCGGCATCCATCACCGTGGGCCGCACACCAAAGCTGGCCACGCCGTCCAGCGGCTGCTCGGTCAGGCCGTGGGTGCGCACCGCGAAGATGCCTTGCGCGGCCGGTTTGTCATGGTTGAAGCGCAGGTTCAGCGTGCGGAAGCCGTCGTTGGCCTGCGCTGCCGAGGCACCCAGTTGGCGGCCCAGCTTCATGCCGTGCACCACATGGCCGGAGATCGAATAGGGCCGGCCCAGCAACTGCGCGGCCGCCTCCATCCGCCCAGCGGCCAGCGCCTCGCGCACGGCTGAGCTGCTGACCCGCAAGCCATGCACCTCGTAGCTCATCATCCGCGCCACGTCAAAACCCTGGGTGCGGCCGGCGGCATCCAGCGTGGCGTAATCGCCCTGGCGCTTGGCCCCGAAGCGAAAGTCGTCGCCGACCAGCACATAGCGGCAGCCCAAGCCCTGCTGCAGCACGGTGTGAATGAAGTCCTGCGGGCTCAAGCCGGCCAGCCTGTCATCAAAACGCAGCACGATGACCTGGTCGATACCGCAACGTTCCAGCTCGCTGAGCTTGTCCCGCAGCGAGGCAATGCGCGCCGGTGCCAGCTCGGGTTTGCCCAGCTTGGCGGCAAAGAAGTCGCGCGGATGCGGCTCGAACGTCATCACGCAGGACGGCAAGCCCCGGTGCTCGGCCTCGGACTTGAGCAAGGCCAGCATGGCCTGATGGCCACGGTGAACGCCGTCGAAATTACCGATCGTCAGCGCACAAGCGCTGGCAATGCCTGGGTGGTGGAAACCGCGAAAAACGTTCATTGTCTGTGTCTTGACTGGCTACTTGACCCGCTGAGTTCAGCGGGGCGTCGGGTTCAGCACGACCGTTGTCGTGCTGAATGGAATGAGCCGAACGATATCCTGTTCCGCGCTCATGCCCTGGGCATGCCAAGTCCACCGGCCTGTGACGTCCTGTTGCTATACCGCAGCCGCCACCTGCAGGTGCCGTTGCACCACCGCCACCAGGTCGTCCATTTCGAACGGCTTGACCAAGTAGTCGTCCATGCCGGCTTGAAGGCAGCGCTCGCGGTCGCCGTTGACCGCGCTGGCGGTCAAGGCCACGATGGGCAGATGGCCGGCCGCTTGGAGGCGCTCCCGGACCCGCCAGCGTCGCGTCGCTTCAAAGCCGTCCATGCGGGGCATCTGGCAATCCATCAGCACGAGGTCGTAGGCCAGCGATTCCAGCCGCTCCAGCGCCTCCAGGCCGTCCTCGGCTTTATCGACTTGCAGGCCGCAGCGCTCCAGCATCGAGGCCGCCACCAGTACATTGACCATGCTGTCGTCCACCAGCAGCACCCGGCCCGACAAGCGTGGTGCCGGGCTTGCGCCGCGTGCCCGCACGCTCGTCTGGCTTGGCGCACAAGCTCGCAGCGGCAGGGTGAACTCGAACAAAGAGCCCTGGCCGGGCACCGAGCTGCAGCGCAGTTCGCCGCCCATCGCGCGGGCCAGTTCGCGTGAGATGGTCAGGCCCAGGCCGGTGCCGTCGTGGCGGTGCGGCGCGGTGCCACCATGGGCGCTTGGCGCGTGGGCCGCCTGCTCGAACGGGGCGAAGACGCGCTCCAGTTGATCGGCGGCAATGCCTTCGCCGGTGTCCCGCACCGCAAAACGCAGCAAGTTGCCGGCGCGCATGTCCAGCAGCGGGCTGACGTCGATGGCGACTTGACCGCGCTCGGTGAACTTGATCGCGTTGCCGATCAGGTTGTGCAGCACCTGCTTGATGCGCGAGCTGTCGCCCAGCACCCAGTGCGGCAGCGCCGGGTTCAGGCTGAGCGTGAAGCCCAGGCCTTTCTCGCGCGCCGACAAACCCAGCAGCCCGCACACATCGTCCAGCGTTTCGCGCACATTGACCGGCCCGGCATCGACCGACAGCTTGCCGGACTCGATCCGGGCCAGGTCGAGGATGTCGTTCACCAAGGCCAGCAGGTGGCGACCGGAGCGCCGCACGATGTCGATTTGTTCGCGCTGCTGGCCGTTCAGCTCGGAGCGTTCCAGCAACTGCGTCATGCCCAGAATGCCGTTCAGCGGCGTGCGGATTTCGTGGCTCATCACCGCCACAAAACGGCTCTTGCTGGTGTTCGATTGCTCGGCCGATTGCAGCGCCTGTTGCCGCTGTTGGCTCAGCCAGTCGTCCGCAAAATGCTTGCTCAGCAGCGCCGACGTGCGCTTGGCAAGGCGCCGCGACTCGGCCAACGCCATCGCCAGAAACAGCATCAGGCCCAGGCTGGTCCAGGCCGCCACTTGGCTGCCCAAGCTGAGGTAGTAGCCCACCAACGGCAGCACGGTCAGGCTGCTGAACAACAAACCGGCCTGAAAACGGGCACCCAGCGTGAGCAGGCCGACCGCCGTCACCCCCACCATCGCGGCCAGCAGCAGGCCGTCCAGCTCGGCGCTGCTGGGGGCGTGAAAGAGCAGGCCCATCGACCCCCACAGCATGGCATCCAGCGCCAACAGCGCCATGAATCGATGCAACCAGGGTGCGGTGGCCGCCGCCGTTGGGGCCTTGGTCAAGAATTGGCGAAACTGCCAAGCGTCGGCGCAACGCAAGCCGCTGACCAAGCTGCGGGCTGCGAACCAGCCCAGCAGCAGGCCGTGCGGCAGGTGCGGCCACAGCGCGATCAGGGGCAGCAGTCCGAAAACCCAACCCAGCAGCGCCGGTTGGACGGCACGTTCGTAAAGCCCGGCAATTTGTGCCGACTTGACCGAGGCCTCGATGTCGGGACAAGCGCTGTCGATGTGGCTCTGGCTTGGGCTACTGGGGTTGTTGTTGCTACTGCTACCGCTGCTGTGGCTGCTGTGGCTGTTTGCGCGATCCTGCCGGTGGGCGGGCGTTGCGCTCATATCAATCCCTCGACGGCTTGGCTGCGCTTGCTTGGCAGCTCATCGGCAGGATGTCGGTTGACACCTGCTCTTCAGCCGAGGTTTTACAGACAATTTGTTACAAGCTCTCCAGGGTCAACCCTGAATATCGCCTTGAATTAATCAATTCAAGGGAAAACCCGTGCGAAAAAACCATCGTCGAGACGGGTTTTGCCTGGCGTGTGTCGTGACACTTGAACTTTTAAGGTGTGATCAAGCGAGGGCTGCTGATCCACATCCACTCGCCCGGCTTCAGGTCGGCCGGCAAGGTGAGGGCACCGAATTGCGGCCGATGCAGCGATTCCACCCGGTTGCCCACGGCGGCCACCATGCGTTTGACCTGATGGTATTTGCCCTCGATCAGCGTCAGCCGCAGGCCGTGGGTGCCAAACGCCTCGGCCCCTTCGGCGAAGACCTTTTCCGGCTTGTACGGCTCGGTGCGTACCGGCTTGGTCGAGCTGGCCGGGTGGGTGGGTTCCGGCTCCCGCAATTCGACACCGGCCAACAACTGCGCCACCATTTCGGGCGTGACCGGGTGTTTGCACTGCGCTTCGTAGACCTTGGGCACATGGTGCTTGGGGCTGGTCAGCTTGTGGATCAAGGCACCGTCGTCGGTCAGCAGCAGCAAGCCGGTGGTGTCTTCGTCGAGGCGGCCAATCGGCTGCACATCGCGTTCCCGCAGCGGGCCGGGCAGCAAATTCATCACGCTCGGGTGATGCTTGGGCTTGCGCGAACATTCATAGCCGGTCGGCTTGTTCAGCAGGATCAGCGCCTTTTCGTAATAGGTCCAGGGCTGGTCGCTGACTTCGAACTGAAGGCCCTCGGTTTCGAACTCCTCATGCGGGTCACCAATGATGTGGCCGCCGATGCTGACCTCGCCGTTGTAGAGCAGGCCAGAGCACAGGCGGCGGGTGCCGAAGCCTTGGGAAAAGAGTATTTGGGAAATGCGCATCTTCATCCGCGCATTGTCCCT
>CANFYD010000152.1 GCA_947450745.1 Burkholderiales bacterium | reverse complement strand
CGACGATTTCATCGAGGGTTATGCCAGCATGGGCCACCAACCCGTCGTCATGCATTGAGCGCTTGAGAGCTTTCCAAGTCCATGGCAATGCCTAGTGTCGTGTCAAGCGCCATCTGTCGGCGCCCACTTGCCCTCGCCGCGCATGGCGTTGTTGCAAGCCTTGCCCATGCCACTAGGCATGAGCTGCAGCTCGCGCCTAGCCCTGCACGCCGATGGCGGCGCGGTCATGCGACATCTGACACTTGACGCGACACTAGCGTTCACGGCGAAACGACGTGTTTGCGGGACCAGCCCGGCGGGACGTTTCGCTACGTGCCCCCCCCAGCGCAGCCTAAGGCTGCGGCTTCCTCCTTGACCTCCGCAAAACGCCCCGCCGGGCTGATCCTTCGGCTGTGCATTTTCTCAACCAAGCAAACGTGGGTGCTCTGTTTAGCAAGCGTCGGAGCTCAGCACCCTGTGGCATGGTGCGACCATGCATAAAGAACTGCCGCACGGACTCAAACTGCTGACGATCTGGCTGGTCATCCTGTTGCTGGTGTTTCTGGGCTTCAAGGCTTGGGAGCGAGAAAGCCAGCAAAGCCTGATCAGCGTGAACTCCGATCAGATCGTGCTGCGCCGTGCGGCCGATGGGCATTTCCATTGGCCGGGCACGATAGACGGCGTGGCGGTGGACTTTTTGGTCGATACCGGTGCCACCGCGACAGCCTTGCCGGAAGCGCTGGCACGCCGCGCCGGGCTGACCGCGACCGGCCAAGTGCGCTCTCAAACAGCCGGCGGCGTGGCCGTCGGTTGGCTGGCGCAAGCCGACCTCAACCTGCAAGGCGGCGTGCAAGCGCAGCGGCTGACCGTCACCGTGCTGCCGCAGTTGAGCGCCCCACTGCTGGGCATGGACGTGCTGTCGAAATTGCATTTCAGCCAGCAAGGCGGCGAATTGCGCATCCAAGCCGGTGCGCCATGAAGCGCTGGCTGGCTTGGATGCCCTTGCTGCTCATTTTGGCGGCTCCGCCTGCGGCCGCAGCGGCACCCACTCAATGCCCGCCGCAAGTTCAGGCGATGGCGGCCAGCTCAGCCCAGCCCGACCGCGGCATGCTGTGGCGCTTGCGGCGTGACGGGCGCGACTCCTATTTGTTCGGCAGCCTGCACATCGGCCGCCCGGCTTGGGCCCAGCCCGGCCCGGCCTTGCGCCAGGCCTTGCAAGACACCGAGGTGCTGGCGCTGGAGCTGGACCTCAGCGACCCCGCCACCCAAGCCGCCCTGGCGCGCACGCCGCGCCTCGCCAAGCCGCTGACTGCGGCGCTGCAAGCCCGCTTGGCGGCGCAGATGCGGGCCGCCTGCGTGCCGGCACAGGTGCTGGAGGGCCTGCATCCCTTGCTGCAACTGAGCCACCTGACCGTGCTGACCGGCCGCTGGGACGGCTTTGACGCGGCCTTCGGGCAGGAAATGCAGCTGCTGGCTTTTGCCCACCAACAGGGCCGCCAAGTGGTGGCGCTGGAGCGGGTCGAGGACCAACTGCAGGCGCTGATCCCGAGCGACGCGGCGGCGGTGCAGCGCAGCATCGAAGACGGCTTGGTGCAACTGGAGCAAGGCAGCGTGCGCGGCCCGATGCAGCGGCTGGCACTGGCCTGGGCGCGCGGCGACCTGAGCGACTTGCAGAACTACGAGCAATGGTGCGACTGCGTGCACAGCGAGGACGAGCGCCGCTGGCTGCGCCGCCTCAACGATGAGCGCAACCCGCAACTGGCCCAGCGCATTGCGGCGCTGCATGGCCAGGGCACGCGGGTGCTGGCGGCCGTCGGGGCGCTGCACATGAGCGGCCCACAAGCGCTGCCGCTGTTGCTGGCCCAAGACGGCTTTGAAGTCACGCGCATCACGGCAAAACGCTGACCCCGCGCACGCAACGCCGCTTGCCACCGCTTACTATTGCGCTACAAGTGACACAAGTGACACCACTCCAGGAGACCCCATGACCGACAACAGCTTTACTCAATTTGTCCCCGGTTTCGATTTTTTGCAGGGCTTGGTCAAAAACGCCGGCTCCGCATTGCCCGGCATGGGCCAATGGGTGGCGCCCACGCTGAACCCGGAGGAGTTGGGCAAACGCATTGATGAGTTGCGCACGGTGCAGTTCTGGCTGGAGCAAAACGCCCGCATGCTGGGTGCGACCATCCAGGCCATGGAGGTGCAACGGATGACCTTGTCCACTTTGAAGTCGATGAATGTGCCCTTGGCCGATCTGCAAAACGCGCTGAAGATACCCACGCCGGAGAGCGCACCCGCTGCCAACGCCTGGACCAGCATGTCGGCCGACATGATGGCCGCCGCCGCAAAAATGATGCCGATGGCCATGCCCATGCCCGCAGCAGCCGAGCCCAAGGCCAAAGCGCCCGAGCCGGTGCCCGAACCCGTCGTCAAAGCCAAGGTCGAAGCTGAGACGCCGGCAGCAACCCCGGCAACCCCGGTGGTTGATCCGCTGCAATGGTGGGGCGCGCTGAGCCAGCAATTCACCCAATTGGCCACCGCCGCCATGAAGGACAGCGCCGCCGACGCGGCCAAGAACCTGGCCGGTGCGATGGTCAAGCAATCCATCGATGCCGCTGGCGAAACTCTGCTGAAGGCCGCCAGCGTGCCCAGCGCGGTAGCCGAAAGCATGGCCGGCAACATCGCAAAAACCCTGGCGCCCAAGGCAGCCCCCGCTGCTGAGGCCAAGACCAAACCGGCCAGCTCGGCCGCCGCCCAGCCCGCCAGCCCGGCCGCTGCCCGCAAACGCAAGCCCTGACCTCCGTCAGCCCGCCCCGAGACTCGAGACCCGCCATGAAGCCTTTTCTGCACGCCCACGCCACCCATCCGGACGCGCACATGGCCTTGGCCCTGGCTGCCGCACAGATCGAAGCGCAGCGCCAGAGCCACCCGATGCAGCCCACGCTGGGCTGGCTTTACTTCAACGAGGCCTTTGTGCCGCAGGCCGAGGCCTTGCTGGCGGAGCTGCGCCAACGCTGGCCGGGTGTGGCCTGGGTCGGGGCGAGCGGTGTGGGCGTCTGCGCCAGCGGGGTCGAGTATTTCGACGAACCGGCGCTGGCGCTGATGTTGGCCGAGTTGCCGGTCGAGCAGTTCCGGCTGTTTTCGGGCACGCAGCCGCTGAACCGCTGGTCGGCTGACTTGGCGCAAGTGCATGCCGATGGCGAGACGCCGGACTTTCAAGAGCTGCTGACCGAGTTGGCAGGCAAGACCGGCAGCGGCTATTTGTTCGGCGGCTTGGCGACCGGTGGGCGCACGCAGCAAGCAGTGCATTTGGCCGATGGCGTCTGGCGCGGTGGGCTCTCCGGCGTGGCTTTTGCCAACGCGGCGGTCGGTCAACCCGGCCTGCGGGTGATCTCCCGCGTCAGCCAGGGCTGCCAAGCGCTGGGGCCGGAGCGCCGTGTCACCGCTTGCGATGGCCAATTGGTCACCCGGCTGGACGACAGGCCGGCCCTTGACTGCTTGCTGGAAGACTTGGCCCTGCCGGTCTTGACCTCAACCGGCAACCTGCGTGAAGCGGTGCCGCGCCTGCGCCGCACACTGGTCGGCATCAAGCGCAGCGGCCTCAACGGCAATGCCCAGGACCCGACCAGCAAGGCCGGCAACTACGGTGCCGAAGTGCTGGTGCGGCATCTGGTCGGCATCGACCCACAGCGGCGCGGCATCGCGGTGGGCGACCGGATGGAGGTCGGGCAGGCCCTCAGTTTTTGCGAGCGCAACCCGGAGGCAGCCCGCCGCGACCTGCTGCGCATCTGCACCGAGCTGCGCAGCGAGGCCGAAGACATCAGCCCCGCCGATGGCGGCTCCAGCATCGCGGGGGCCCTCTACATCAGCTGCGCCGGCCGTGGCGGCCCGCATTTCGGTGCGCCCTCGGCCGAAGCGAAATGGGTTCAGCACGGCCTCGGCGATGTGCCGCTGGTCGGCTTTTTTGCAGGCGGCGAAATTGCCCATGCCAACCTCTACGGCTACACCGGCGTGTTGACGGTGTTCTTGCGGACTTGATCGCGGCTGTCCGTCCGCCCGGCCGCAGGAAGGCGCTGCACGGCGCGGCGATTCTTGCCGCGCTAAAGTCGGCGGGCCTGACGCCCTACTCTGGAGAAATCACTTGAACGCTGCACTGCCCACCACGGCCCCTGCCGTTGACTCCGCCCTGCGCGCCCAGACCCAGGCCAAGCTGGTGCAGGCGCTCGGCCGCGAATTGCCGGCCCACGCCCTGCTTTGGCATGGCGAGGACACGGTGCCCTATGAATGCGATGGCCTGACCGCTTATCGGCAACGGCCGCTGCTGGTGGCGCTGCCGGAAACCGAGGCGCAGGTGTCCGCCGTGTTGCGCATCTGCCACGCGATGGGGGTGCCGGTGGTGGCGCGCGGCGCGGGCACCGGCTTGTCGGGCGGCGCGATGCCGCATGCGATGGGCGTGACGATGGGCTTGGCCAAGTTCAAGAAGATTTTGCAGATCAACCCGATGTCGCGCACGGCTCAGGTGCAATGCGGCGTGCGCAACCTGGCGATTTCAGAGGCGGCGGCACCGCATGGCCTGTACTACGCGCCCGACCCGAGCAGCCAGATTGCCTGCACGATTGGCGGCAATGTGGCCGAGAACTCCGGCGGCGTGCATTGCCTCAAATACGGTTTGACGCTGCACAACGTCTTGCGCGTGCGCGGCTTCACGATGGAGGGCGAGGCGGTCGAGTTCGGCTCCGAGGCGCTCGACGCCGCAGGGCTGGACCTGCTCAGCCTGATCGTCGGCAGCGAAGGCATGCTGGCCGTCATCACCGAAGTGACGGTCAAGCTGGTGCCCAAGCCGAAGCTGGCGCGCTGCATCATGGCCAGCTTCGACGACATCCGCCAAGCCGGTGCGGCGGTTGCCAACATCATTGCCGCCGGCATCATCCCGGCCGGGCTGGAGATGATGGACAAGCCGATGACGGCGGCGGTGGAAGACTTTGTGCACGCCGGCTATGACCTGACGGCGGCAGCGATTCTGCTTTGCGAGAGCGACGGCACGCCGGAGGAGGTGGCCGAGGAAATCGAGCGCATGCAGACGGTGCTGCTGGCCAACGGCGCGACGCGCTGCGAGGTCAGCGCCGACGAAGCACAACGGCTGCGCTTCTGGAGCGGCCGCAAGAACGCCTTCCCCGCCTCGGGCCGCATCAGCCCCGACTACATGTGCATGGACTCGACGATTCCGCGCAAGCAGCTCGCCACCATCCTGCTGGCAATTGCCGAGATGGAGAAAAAATACGAACTGCGCTGCGCCAACGTCTTTCATGCCGGCGACGGCAATTTGCATCCGCTGATTCTTTTCGACGCCAAGGACCCGGACCAACTGCGCCGCTGCGAGGAGTTCGGGGCCGAAATCCTGGAAACCAGCGTGGCGTTGGGCGGCACGGTCACCGGCGAGCATGGCGTGGGCATCGAAAAGCTCAATTCGATGTGCGTGCAGTTCTCCGCCGAGGAGCGGGCGCAGATGTTCGGCGTCAAGCATGCATTCGACCCGGCCGGCCTGCTCAACCCGGGCAAGGTGATACCGACGCTGCACCGCTGCGCCGAATATGGCCGCATGCATGTCAGCCGCGGCCTGCTGGCCTTCCCCGAACTGCCGAGGTTCTGATCGATGCTGGTGCAATTGCAAGAACAGATTCGGGACGCCGCCGCGCGCCAAGCGCCGCTGAACATCCAGGGCCAGGGCAGCAAGGCCTTTTATGGCGAAAACCCGCAAGGCGAGGTGCTGGACATGACGGGCTTCACCGGCGTCAGCAGCTACGAGCCGAGTGAGCTGGTCGTCACCGTCAAAGCCGGCACACCCATCGTCGAGCTGGAAGCGCTGTTGGCCGAGCAGGGCCAGCAACTGGCCTTCGAGCCGCCACGCTTTCACGGCTCGGCGCGCGGCCGGGGCAGCGTCGGCGGCATGGTGGCTTGCGGCCTGAGCGGCCCGTCGCGCGCCAGCATGGGCTCGCTGCGCGACCATTTGCTCGGCGTCACGCTGCTGAACGGCGAGGCCGAGGCGCTGAACTTTGGCGGCACGGTGATGAAAAACGTGGCCGGTTACGACGTGTCGCGGGTGATGGCCGGGTCACTGGGCATTCTGGGCGTGATCCTGGAGGTGTCGCTGAAGGTGCTGCCTGTCGCCACCGCGCGCGCCACGCTGCGCTTCGAGATGGGCCAGAAGCAGGCCTTGACGCAACTGAATCGCTGGGGCGGCCAACCGTTGCCGGTCAACGCCAGCGCCTGGTGGGACGGTGCGCTGGTGCTGCGCTTGGCCGGTGCCGAGGCGGCCGTGCAAGCGGCCGTCAAGACGCTGGGCGGCGACCTGATTCCGGAGGCGCTGGCACAGAGTTTCTGGGACGGCCTGCGCGATCAGAACGATGAATTCTTCCTGGGTGCGGCGCGCGCCGTCGAAGGCGGGGCCCAGCTCTGGCGTTTGTCGCTGCCGCAAACAGCGCCGCCGCTGAGCCTGCACGGCGAGCAGTTGCTGGAATGGGGCGGCTCGCAGCGCTGGGTCGCCACGCCGATGCCGGCCGCGCAAATGCGCGAAGCCGCTGCCGAGGTGGGCGGCCACGCCACGCTGTTCCGCAGCGGCGACAAGGCGGCCGGCGTCTTCACGCCGCTGTCGGCACCGCTGGCGCGCATCCACCAGGCGCTGAAAAAGTCGTTTGACCCGCACGGGCTGTTCAATCCCGGCCGGCTCTACCCAGGCCTGTAAAAAGTGGAAGCCCTGCTCGGCCTGACCATCCTGCTGCTGTGCCAATCCGCCGGTGAGGTGCTGACGCGGCTGACCCACGTGGGGCTGCCCGGGCCAGTGCTGGGCATGTTGCTGCTGCTGGGCTTGCTGCGCTGGCCGCTGGTGCGGGCACCGGTGCAGGCGGCGGCCAACGCGCTGCTGGCCCATTTGTCGCTGCTGTTCGTGCCTGTCGGCGTGGGCGTGATGACGCATCTGGACCTGATCGCCACCTACGGGCTGCGGCTCGGCGTGGCCGTGCTCTTGTCCACCGTGATCGGCTTGGCTGTCAGCGCCCTGGTGCTGCAAGCGCTGTTGCGCCGCGCCGGCTGAAGCGCAGGCGACGACCCACCATGGCCAGCTTTGTGCAACTCTGGGTTTACCTGTCGGCCACGCCGCTGTTCGGCCTGACCGCCACGCTGGCCACTTATTTGCTGGCCCAGGCTTTTTATCAACGCAGCGACCAAGCGCCCTGGGCCAACCCGGTGCTGTGGACGGTGCTGTTGCTGGCCGTCATGCTGACGCTCAGCGGCACGCCTTACCCCAGCTATTTTTCGGGTGCGCAGTTCATTCACTTCCTGCTCGGGCCGGCCGTCGTGGCGCTGGCCTGGCCGATGTGGCAGCGCCGCGCCGAGTTGCGCCGGCGGGCCGTCGCCTTGCTGCTGGCCTCGCTGGCCGGTGGCGCAGCGGCGGCCGCCAGCGCGGTGGGCATAGGCTGGGCCTTGGGCCTGCCACCGGAGCTGTTGCGCTCGCTGGCGCCCAAGTCGGTCACCGCGCCGGTCGCCATGGGCATCGCCGAGCAACTGGGCGGCATCCCCGCACTGGCGGCGGTGCTGGCGGTGCTGACCGGCCTGGTCGGCGCGCTGCTCGGCAAATACCTGTTCGACGCGATCGGCGTCAAACAACCCGAAGCCCGCGGCTTTGCGCTGGGCACGGCCTCCCACGGCATTGGTGCCGCGCGAGCCCTGCAGGTCCATCCCGACGCCGGCGCTTATGCCGGCTTGGCGCTGGGCCTGCAAGTGTTGCTGGCTTCCCTTCTGATGCCGTTCGCGGCACGTTTCTTCTGAGAGGATGAGAACTTTTTACTGCGCGGCCGCCATGCGTCGTTGGCTGGGAGTCTGCGCGGCAGAAGGCGGCGACAAGCGAAAGGTGGCCCCAGCGAGGACAGTTTTTGCCGGATTTGAAGCTTCATAGCTCCGCTATGGGGCGAAAAGACGGTGAAAAATGGACCGCTGCGGCCGCCTTGCAGCCGCCGATCCTT
>CANFYD010000151.1 GCA_947450745.1 Burkholderiales bacterium | reverse complement strand
GCCGTCGTGCCCGAGGACCGCGCGCAACTGGGCTTGGCCGGCACGGCCTCGGTGTGGGCCAACGCCCTGGCCGGGCTGGACGCACAAGCCCGCTTCGCCCGGCACGGTTGGCTGCGCCTGGCCGCCGTGCGGGCTTATGCGCAAGACCTGCTGGAGCGCCACGATGTGCGGCCGCGCGGCCCTGGCGTGGTTGATCAAGCGGTGGGCCGGCTCTCCGGCGGCAACCAGCAAAAGCTGATGCTGGCGCGCGCGCTGGAGCGAAGGGCTCGTGTGCTGGTGGTCGAGAACCCCACTTGGGGCGTGGACATCGGCGCGTTGCAGGCGATTCATGCCCGGCTGCGCGAGCAAGCGGCAGCGGGCTGTGCGGTGCTGGTGCTGTCCAGTGATCTGGATGAGATACGCCAGCTCTGTGACCGCCTGCTGGTGATCAACGCCGGCCGCATCAGCGGCGGCATGACCTGCGACGCCATCGATGAGGCCCAACTGGCGCTGTGGATGGGCGGCGGCGCGGCGGCGGCCGCAGCAGAGAAAGCAGCGGCATGACGCGCAGCCTGCTCATCAAACTGCTGTTGCTCAGCATTGCAGCCTCGATGCTGGCTTGGTTCCCGGTTGCGCAAGCGGTCCTCTGGGCCCTGCTGGACGGCGCTTTCGGGGGCCGGGGCGGCACCCACCTGTTTGCCACGCTGCGGCAGACCGCCATGATCGGCGCGCTGGCGCTGGCGGTGCTGGTGGCACTGCGGGCCGGTTGCTACAACCTCGGCGGCGAGGGTCAGATGGTGATCGGCGCCTTGACGGCCGCGCTGGTCGGCCTGCATCTGCCAGGCCCGCCGCTGCTGGTGACGCTGACCGCCTTGGCCGCCGCCATGCTGGCCGGTGCCGCCTGGGCCAGCCTCGCGGCGTGGCTGTTCACCGGCTGCGGCGTGCCGGTGCTGATCGCCTCGCTGCTGCTCAATTACCCGGCGCGCAGCCTTTGCAGTTGGCTGGTCAACGGGCCGCTGCGCGACCAGGATTCCGGCCTGGCCCAAACGATGCGGCTGGAGCGCGAACTGTGGTGGCCCGCGCTGCCCGGCACCGACATGAACTTGATGGTGCCGCTGGTGCTGGGGTTGGCGCTGCTGGTGCATGTTGGCCTGACCCGCACGCGGGCCGGTTACCGCAGCGCCCTGCTCGGCCACAGTGCCGAGTTCGTGCGCTTCAGCGGCATGTCGCCCGCGCGGCTGACGCTGGGCAGCATGGCGGTCAGCGGTGCGATTGCCGGCTTGGCCGGTGCGCTGGCGGTGTTCGACCTGCATTACCGCTATGTGGACGATATGTTGACCGCGCCGCTCTATGCCTGGAGCGGCATTGCCGCCGTGCTGCTGGTGGCCAGCCGGCCGGCCTGGGTGTTGCCGGCCGCGCTGCTGCTGGCCGCCATCAAGACCAGCGCCTTCGGGCTGGAACGCAAGCTTGGCTTGCCGCGCGAGGCCGCCGATGTACTGCAAGCGCTGATCGTGCTGGCGGTGGCGGGCGGTGTGTGGCGCAGCAACGCGGCGCAGCAACACGACCCCAAAGGCCAGCCATGACTGAGCTGCTGAGCTTGCTGTTCGATCCTGGCTGGCTGGCCGCGCTGCCGCGTTTTGTCACGCCGGTGCTGCTGGCAGCGCTGGGCGGTGCCTTGTGCGAGCGCAGCGGCGTGGTGAATATCGCCCTCGAAGGGATGTTGCTGGTCGGTGCCTTCGCGGCGGTCTGCGGCTCCTATCTGGCCCAGGACGCGGCGGCCGGCGTGGCCCTGGCGGTGCTGGCCGGCGTTGCGATGGGCGGCTTGTTTGCCTGGCTGCATGTGGGGCGGCGGGCCGATGCCGTCGTGGTGGCGATCGGCCTGAACCTGCTGGCTGCCGGGGCCACCGTGTTTTTGCTGCGCCTGCTGTTCCAGCGCCAGGGCGTGCTGGATGACGCGCGCATTGCCGGCATCGCACCACTGGACTGGCCGTGGCTGCAGGACCTGCCGCTGTTTGGGCGCTTCATCGGGCCGCTTTTTCATGGCCAGTCGCCGTTGTTCGTCATCGCCCTGTTGCTGGCTGTTGCGCTGCAGGGGCTGCTGGCCCATCACCGCTTCGGCCTGCGCCTGCGGGCGGCCGGGGAGAACCCGCAAGCGCTGCGCTCGCTGGGCGTGTCACCGGGGCGGCTGCAAACGCAGGCGCTGCTGGCTTGCGGCGGCCTGTGCGGCTTGGCCGGCGCGCAGCTGTCGCTCTCCAACGTGACGCTGTTCGTCGAGAACATGAGCGCCGGGCGCGGCTGGATTGCCGTCGTGCTGGTGCTGCTGACGCGCGGCCGGCCGCTGCCTTTGCTGGCCTGCGCCTTCTTGTTTGCGGCCCTCAACCAGTACGGCTTGCAGCAGCAAGGCTTGAGCTGGCCGCAACAGCTGTCGGATGCCCTGCCCTACGTCGTCACCTTGATCGGCCTGGCGTGGATTTCTTGGCTGCGCCGGCGTGCCTTGCTTGTCACCCTGCCGCAGGCTTTATAAACGCCACTCCTCAGTTGCATTTTGAGTACGCCCCATGATTGAACGATTGAACCGCATCAGCGCCTCGCTGGCCCGCCACGGCGTCACGACATCAGGGCAGCGCTGCGAGGTCGGCTTGGTGCTGGGCTCGGGCCTGGGCCACTTGGTCGACGCGATCGACGATGCGCGCGCCATCGATTACGCCGAGATCGACGGCTTCCCCCGTTCCACAGCGCCGCTGCATGCCGGCCGGCTGGTGTTCGGCACGCTGCAAGGCCGCCGCGTGGTCGCCATGCAGGGACGCTTTCATTTGTATGAAGGTTGGAGTGCGCGCGACATCGCCGCCCCCGTTTACGCGCTGCAGCGGCTGGGTGTGGCGCATCTGGTGGTGACGAATGCGGCGGGTGGGCTGAACGCGAGTTTCGCGCCGGGCGACGTCATGCTGATCGAGGATCACATCAACCTGATGGGCTGCAACCCGTTGACCGGGGCCCACGACGAGAGCCTGGGGCCGCGCTTCCCCGACATGTCGCAAGCCTATTGGCCGGCCCACCGCGCGGCGCTGATCGAGCAAGCACAAGCGCTGCAGATCCCGTTGCAGCGCGGCATTTATGCGGCAGTGGCCGGGCCCTCGTTCGAGACCTCGGCCGAGCGGCGCTATCTGCGCGTGATCGGCGGCGACGCGGTCGGCATGTCCACCGCGCTGGAGGTCATCACCGCCAACCATGCGGGCATCAAGGTGCTGGGTTTGTCGGCCATCAGCAATGTGGCGACCGGCGCGCCGGATCAGCAGCCCGACACGATCGAAGACGTGATCCCGCAAGCGGCCCGCGCCGGCCTGCAGATCGCCCGGCTGATGGCGGCCGTGTTGCCGCACTTGCGTTGATCGAAGCGAGCAAATGCAAACCGACCCGCGTCAAACTGGCGCCGCCTTGCCGGTCTCCGACCTGCTCAACCTGCGCGGCCGCGTCGCCCTGGTCACCGGTGCCAGCGGCGGCATTGGGCGCGCCATCGCGCTGCGCTTGGCCGAGGCCGGGGCGACGCTGGCGCTGCACTTTCACAGCCAGCCGCAGCGCGCCGCCGAGTTGGCATTCGAGATTGAGCAAGTCGGCGGACGGGCATTGGCCTTCGGCGCCGATCTGAGCGCCGAGGCGAGCGTTGCGCAGTTGTTTGCCGACGTAGCGCAGCAGCTGGGGCCCATCGACATCCTGGTCAACAACGCTGCGCTGCAAACAGTCGCCGCGTTGGACGGCATGACCCTGGCCAGTTGGCGGCAGATGTTGGCGGCCAACCTGGACAGCGTCTTTCTGACCACCCAGCAAGCCGCTCAAATGATGAGCAAACAGGCCGCGCAGGGCGGGCAGCACCGTCACGCCTGCATCGTCAACATCGCCTCGATCGAAGCGCTGGCGCCCGCCGCCGGCCACGCGCATTACGCCACGGCCAAGGCGGCGGTGCTGATGTTCACTCGTGCGGCCGCGCTGGAATTCGGCCCGCTGGGCGTGCGCGTCAACGCGGTGTCGCCGGGCCTGATCCACCGCGACGGCCTCGCCGAGGACTGGCCGGACGGCGTGCAGCGCTGGCAGGCCAACGCGCCGCTGGGCCGTTTGGGCGAACCGGCCGATGTGGCGGACGCGGTGTTGTTTCTTTGCTCCGACGCGGCACGCTGGATCAGCGGCAGCAATCTGGTCGTGGACGGCGGCGTTTCCGCCCATCCGCCCTGGTGAGCTTGAAGGAGGCTCAAGGCGGCACCGTGCAGTTCAGTAAGAGCCAGTCAAGGTTAAACGTATTTAATGTGAGGTCTTTCACGCTGGGCTGTGCAGCTGCCTGAAGTCCTCACAAACAGCCCGTTACATTTATTCATCAAGCGTCCGAAATAGGGCCTGAACGGCAAAAGATCGCCGGGCCGCCGCCAAGCGCGCCCCGCTCAAGTCAAATTTTCGAGACCCGCGCATGGAAAAGTTCAGCTTCACCCGTCAACCGCTGCAAGTGAGCATCGCTGCTGCGTTGCTGGCCCTGCCCTTGTTGGCGCAAGCCGGTTTTCTTGATCTGCCCTTCGAAGACCTGCTGAAGGTCGAGATCAGCAGCGCCTCCCGCAAGCTGCAGCAGGTGCAAGAAGTGGCCGCTGCGGTGTTCGTCATCTCGCGCGAGGACATTGCCCGCTCCGGCGCCCGCAGCATCCCGGAAGCGCTGCGGCTGGCACCGGGCGTCGAAGTGGCACGAATCGCCAACAACCGCTGGGCCGTCAGCATTCGCGGCTTCAACGGCCGCTTTGCCAACAAACTGCTGGTGCTCAAAGACGGCCGCAGCGTCTACTCACCGTTGTTCTCCGGTGTGATGTGGGAGGCCGAGGACGCCAACCTCGGCGACATCGAGCGCATCGAGGTGATCCGCGGCCCCAGCGCCGCGATCTGGGGAGCGAATGCGGTCAACGGCGTGATCAACATCATTTCGCGCAAGTCCGCCGACACGCTGGGCACCGAAGTCACCGCCTCCACCGCCACCGACGAGCCGGCTTCGGTCACCATGCGTCACGGCGTGGCAGTGGGCGACGGGCACTTGCGGCTGTCGGCCAAGGGCTTCGATCTGGCCGCGGCCAAGGCGGGCGATGGCACCAAGGGCAACGACAGCTGGCGCTCCGGCCGCTTCGGGCTGCGCGCCGACTGGCCGGCCGCCCATGGTGGCAGCTGGACGCTGCTGGGCGAGGCTTACCGCTCGCGCGCCGACGACCGCATGGATTTGGCGATCTACAGCGTGGCAACACCCGTCTTCGACATCCGGCAGACCAACACCGGCAGCAATTTGTCGCTACGCCGTGAACTGCCGCTGGCCGGCGGCGGGCAGATCGAATGGCAGATCGGGGCTGAAACCAGCTTGGTCGATGTAGAGACCCTGATCCAGGAAAAGCGCACCACGCTGAGCGGAGAATTCCAGCAACGCACCCCCCTGGGTGGCCAGCATGAATTGCTATGGGGTGGGTCTTACCGCTTGTCGAGCGATCAGATCACGTTGCGTCCATCCGCCATCTTTGACCCCAGCTCCTTCGACCGCCAGCAGCGCGACTGGCGCATTGCGTCGGTATTTGTGCATGACGAGATGGTGCTGATCCCCGAAAAACTGCGGCTGAGCGGCGGCGTCCGCGTCGACAGCGACAACTGGAGCAGCGCACAAGCCCAGCCCGACCTGCGTTTGGCCTGGACGCCAAGCGCCGAGACGACTTGGTGGACCTCGCTGGCACGAGCCGCACGCCTGCCCTCGCGGCTGGAACTCGACGTGCCGGTGAACGTGGCAGAAACCGCCGCGATGCCGCCCTATGTGCCCGCCATCAAGAGCATCCGCTTGCCGCCAGCGCAAGGCACGCTGAAGCCCGAGGTCGTCACCTCGCTGGAAGCCGGCTGGCGCCAGCGCCTCAGCGCCCAACTGTCGGTCGACGCGGCAGCCTTCGTCAGCGACTACGTTGACCTCGTCAGCCTCGCGGCGCAGCAGCCGCAACCGGTCTCACCGGTGCTGGTCATCGTGCCGATCAGCAGCAACAACGCAGCCAAGGCGCGCACGCAAGGGCTGGAAGTGGCGGTGGACTGGCAGCCCAGCGCCAACTGGCGTGTCCAGGCGAACTACTCGCAACTCCGTTTGAGCAGCCCGCGCCTGGTGGATGCAGCGGCCGGCATTGCACAGGACAAGCTCGAAGGCCGGGTGCCGCGCCATCGCGCGTCGTTGCGCTCGTCCTGGACACTGGCCGATGGCAGTCATCTTGACCTGTGGCTCAAGTCCACCAGCCCGCTGAAGAACCCCCAGGTACCGGCCTACACCACGATGGACTTGCGCTATGCGTTCAAGGTCGGCGAGCAAGTCGAGTTGGCCATCGTCGGCCAGAACCTGCTCGACCAGCGCCACCTCGAATTCGTGTCGGACTATTTGCCGGTGCGATCGACCGAGATCGGCCGCAGCCTGCTCGTCAAAGCCACATGGCGCTACTGAATCTGCGGACTGCGTTGAAGCATTGCGGCAGCACGCTGGCCGCAACGGGAGCGCTGTTTTTTTCATCCCCCGGCATGGCGCAAGAGGCTTTGGTGCTGAAGGACGAACTGGCGTTGAAGGTCGCTTTCGTTTACAACTTCGCGCTCTTCACCGAGTGGCCGGCCGAAGTGGCCAGCACGCTCAACCTGTGCATCCTGGGGCAGGACTCGTTTGGCCGGGTGATCGATGAACTGCAGGGCAAGGCCGTCGGCGGGCGCAGCCTCAGCGTGCAGCGCAAGGCCGTCGGCGAGTCGATGAAGAATTGCCAGATCACCTTCATCAGCGCAGCCGCGATCACCCATCTGCCACGCGTGCTGGAGGATGCGCGCAGCCACCCGATGCTGACGATTGCCGACAGCCCGGGCGCCGCACGTCAGGGCGTGGCGCTCAATCTGACGCTGAACCGGAACAAGATTTCTTTCGAGGCCAACTTGCTGGCCGCCAGCGCCGGTCAGGTCAAACTCAGCTCCAAGCTGCTTCGCCTGGCGACCGAGGTGATTCAGTGAGGCCCGCCGGCATGCTCCGAGACGCACGGAATGCACGCGTCACCCGCATCACATTGGGTGCGCGACTGCAGCACATCAACAATATGGCGCTGCTGGCCGCCTTGGCCATCATCACGGTCATCGCCATCGCCAGCAGCTTCATACTGGGGCTGCTGGCCCTGCTGGACAACAGCCGCGTGCAAGCCCGGGTGCTGTCGGAGAACGCAGCGGCGTCGCTGATGTTCAACGACGCCAAGTCAGCCAACGACCTGCTGCAATCGCTGCGCAATTCGCCCGACGTGATGTCGGCTGCCCTGTACGCACAGGACGGCAGCGTCACCGCCAGCTATCAGCGCAATGATGTGGTGGCTTCCGAACGCCGGAATGACATGGCGAACGGCACGGCAAATGGCACGGCAAATGGCAAGACGAACGGCACCGACATGGTGGTGCACTTGGGCCGCGTGGTGCTCAGCCAGCCGGTCTTGTTTCAAGGGCAAAGCACGGGGCAATTGACGCTGACCGTCGACCTGGGCGGGCTGTATCGGCAACTGATCTGGCAATTGCTCGCCACGCTGGTGGGGGCCGTGCTGGCACGGCTGGCCAGCGCCTTGCTATTGAAAAGGCTGAACCGCTCGGTGCTCAAACCGCTGGACGGGCTGACCGAGCTGTTGCAGCGGGTATCGGCCGACGCCAACTACAGCGTGCGCGCCGGTGTCAGTGCCATCCATGAATTGAACGTCCTGGGTCAGGGCTTCAACGGCATGCTGGAACAGATTCAGGACCGCGAAAACCGTCTGGCCGCACAACGCGATTCGCTCGAAGCTGCCGTGGTGCGGCGCACCGCCGAGCTGTTTCACGCGATGGAACTGGCGCAGGCCGCCAGCCATGCCAAAAGCGAATTTCTGGCTGCGATGAGCCATGAGATCCGCACGCCGATGAACGGCGTGCTGGGTATGAATGAGCTGTTGCTGGACAGCGAATTGCAGGCGCAACAGCGCATTTGGGCCGAAGCGGT
>CANFYD010000150.1 GCA_947450745.1 Burkholderiales bacterium | reverse complement strand
CGGGTCCACCACCCGCAAGGCCAACAGGGCGGCGTGCAGACCCAGCGAGACCAGCAGGGCGATGTGGAGGGTGCTCAGCCGCCGTGCCATCGTCAGGTCGGCAGGGCCTCGGTGGTGCCGGCGCCGTTGCTGCTGGCATTGCTGACATCGTCGGCCGGCAAGGCGGGGGCTGCTTCGCCGTCCGCGCCCAGGTCCAGCGCCAAGGTCAGCGGGCCGCTGCCGGCTGCTTCGTCGTCTTCGCTGTCTGCTTCGGCTTGGGCGTCCGGCGTGTTGTTGCTGGCCGCACCGTCCAGCCGCTCGATCAGCGAAGCGTGCACGTCCAGCGTCATTTCGTCGGTGCCGGTAATGCGCACCCGCACCTGCGCGCCGCGCGGCAACGCGTCGCAACCGAGCGCTTTGAAGACCAGCGGCAGCTCGTCGGCCCGCACCAGACCGTCCTTCATCACCGAAGCGGTCAGCTCGGTGATCTGGTTTTGCACCAGATAACGCAGGGTCCAGAAACGCTCGATGCCATTCTGGAAGCCGTTGTAGGCGGCATAGGCGGCGTCAAAGCCGGAAATGATGGAGAACAGCTGCGCGTCCTTGGGCTTGAATGGTGCGACCAGAGCCGCCGTGCGGCCATGTTTGGCGCAGGCAATGATCTGCCATTGGTTGACCAGGTCGACATAGCGGCGCAGCGGCGAGGTGGCCCAAGTGTATTGCGCCACGCCCAGCCCGGCGTGTGGTTGGGCGCGGGTGCCCATGCGTACCTTGATACCCGGGGCCATGCTGGCTTGGCTGCGGTAAATGCCGGGCAGGCCCAGCTCATGCAGCCAGCCGCCCCAGGTCGAATTGGCCAAAATCATTGCTTCGGCGACGATCAGGTCCAGCGGCGCACCGCGCTGGCGGGTGCTGATGCGGACTATTTCCGAGCCATCCGGCTCGTTCGTGCCGCTCAAATTGGCTTCCCCGGTTTCTCCAGCTTCTCCAGCCAACCCCGCTTCGAGCTTGAAGTTGTAGTCCGGCCGGTTGAAGTTTTCCGGCTTGCCGCGCACCACTTCGCGCCCCGCTTTCAAATGCTTGGCCAAGCGGAAGGCAAAGGCCAGCTCCGGCGCAAACGCGTAGTCCGCTGCGGTGCTGCCGGTCAAGCTGCCCTCGGTGATCACCGCGTCGAGCTTGTCGTGGCGCAGGTTGGCGGCGATGGGCACCAGCTCCAACTTGGTCTCGCTGCTCTTGACCGCCAGCGTCTCCTCGTCCAGCGTGACGTAGAGCGACACCGCCGGGCAGTTGCGCCCTTCGATCAGCGTGTAGGCCTGCACGACTTCGTCCGGCAGCATGGTCAGCTTGCCGCCGGGCATGTAGACGGTGGACAGGCGTTCGCGCGCCACCTTGTCGATGGCGGAGTCCGGTTGGAAGGCCAAGCCGGGCGCTGCAATGTGCACGCCAAAAATGATCTCGCCGCTGCCCAGGCCTTGCACCGACAGGGCGTCGTCGATCTCGGTGGTGGCCGAATCGTCGATTGAAAACGCCCGCACCGGCGACAGCGCCAGTTCGTCCTTGATTTCCGGGGCGGACAGGGCAGGGAAGCCGTGGCCTTTGGGGAATTGGTCGAACAAGAAGCGCTTCCAGTGGAACTGGTAGGGGCTCGAGATGGCTCCGGCGGCGCTCAGCAAGTCCAGCGGCGCTTTGCGTGAACGGCGTGTCGCCTCGACCACCGCCTTGTATTCGGGGCCGTTCTTGTCCGGCTTGAACAAAATCTTGTAAATCTGCTCGCGCACCGCGTCCGGGCAAGTGCCGGCGGTCAGGTCGGTGGCCCATTGCTCGATCTGCAGTCCTTGCAGGCGCTTGCGCTCCAGCCCCAGCAGGGCGGCCTTGACGATTTCTTCAGGCGCTTTCTTGAACTGCCCTTTGCCAGCGCGGCGGAAGTAATGCGGCGCATCGAACAGGCAAAACAGCGCGGCGGCCTGATGGGCGAGGCTGGCCTTGGCGTCGAAATATTCGCGCGCCAGGTCGGCAAAACCGAACTCGTCCTCTGGCGCGAACTCCCACGCCAGATCGAGATCGATTTCCCGCGCCAAGCGTTGCCCCTCGGCAATCAGCTCGGCAGGTGCCGGTTTTTCGAACTTGAGCAGCACATTGGCTGCCTTCACTTTGACGCGCTTGCCCGAATCGAGCTCGATTTGCATCGAACTATCGGCTTCAGACATCACGCGGCCGGCGAGGAATTTTCCGGCGTCATCGAACAGTGCAAACATATGCACGGGATTGTCGCTTATCGAATGCGTGTGCCGGTCGGAGCGCCACGCCCGCTTGCTACGATGCCGCCAGCGCGCGGACTGCGAACCCGGCTTGAAGCCCGATCGCCGTGTCGCGCAAGCCCTCACCCGTCCTGGACTCACGATGTCAATTGCCCTGCACCGTTTCAACACTTTGGCCGCTTTTTCACTGCTGATCGCAGCCGTTGCCATGCCCTGCCAAGCCGCCAGTTCGGCCGCCTCTTCCGCGTCGGACAGCGTGGCTGCGTCGGTGGGCAGCGTGTCCGGTTCCCTGAAGACATCGAGCGGCAGCTCCACCAAGGGCGACGGCGTGGCCGCCGGCGATTACAAAATCATCGATGTGGCGGCCGCGCCCGAGCGGCCGGGCATGGTGCGCTTGCGTTTGCAGGCTCAAGCTCAAGCCGAGGCTAGCGTGGTGGCGGAGGATTTCTTCCTCTATTTGCCGCAACACGCGCTGGATCAGAGCCAACTGGCGCTGGGCCAGCAGGTCACGGCCCGCCCCCGCGCCTACGGCGTGGAGTTCTCCAACACCCAGACGCAGCAAGCTTTCTACTTGGTGCTGGCTGATGAGTGGTTCCGCGAGTTGGACAGCAAGCCCGTCTTGCTTTGAGGTTTGAGCATTGAGTTTTTTTGATGCGCTGAAGCCCTCGCGCCTGCCTTTTTGGCTGCTGGGGTGGGGCACTGCTCTTGCCATGGGCAATTGCCAAGCCAGCGGCTTGCGTTCCTGCGAACAACCGCCGCAGATGAGCGCGGCCCAGCAGGACCGGCTGTTCCGCTTTGGTGCCCTCATCAAAGCGGAGCTGGACGCTTCGGGTCAAAGCCTAGCCCTGGTGGCGCGCTCCGGGCTCGACTTGAGCCGCTTCGGCATGCGCTATTCGCATGCGGGGCTGAGCCTGAAGGCGAGCCAGAACACGCCGTGGTCGGTGCGCCAGCTCTACTACGCTTGCGATGAGCAAAAGCCGCGCATTTTTGATCAAGGCATGGCCGGGTTCTTGCTGGGCTCCGACACCGCCGAGATCGGCTACATCTCGGTCGTCTTTTTGCCACCTGCCGACGCCGCAGCGCTGGAGCGGGCGGCCCTCGACAACCGACGCGCCGTGCAGGTGCTGAGTGCGAGCTACAGCGCCAATGCCTATCCCTTCAGCTTGACGTACCAGAACTGCAACCAATGGGTGATGGAGATGCTGGCGCTCAGCTGGGGCGGGCTGGATGAATCGGCCGCGCTGCGCCCGCAAGCTCAAAACTGGCTGAAAGATCAAGGCTACAGCCCCACTGTTTTTGAGGTCGGAGCGCGACCGCTGATGTGGCTGGCTCACTTCATCCCGTGGCTGCGCAGCGATGATCATCCGGCGGACGACCTTGACCAGCAGCGCTACCGCGTCAGCATGCCGGCGTCCATCGAGGCCTTTGTGCAAAACCGCAGCCCTGAAGTTCAGCGCATCGAGTTCTGCCACACCGACCGCCATGTCGTGATCAGGCGTGGCTGGGAGCCGATTGCCGACGGTTGTCAGCCCGGGCCGGACGATCAGGTCATCGCTCTGGATTTGAGCGGGGATGTGGTGCTCGACCGAGTGGCCGCCCAAGCCCGGTAAGCGCGCCAACCGAGCAGCACGGCCAGGATGGCACCGTAAACCGCCGGCTCGGCAAAGTTGTTCTTGCCGGCGCGCATCCAGATGAAATGTGCCAACCCGATCAAGCTGAGCGGGTAGATCAGCCGGTGCAGCAATTGCCAGCGCTTGCCGCCGAGCCAGCGAATGGCCCGGTTGAACGACGTGGCGGCCAGCGGCAGCAGCAGCAGCCAAGCGCTGAAGCCCATCAGGATGAACGGCCGCTTGAGGATGTCCAGCCAGATGTCGTTCAGGCCCAGGCCCATGTCCAGCCAGCTGTAGGCCAGCAGATGCAAGCTGGCGTAGAAAAACACGAAGAGGCCCAGCATGCGTCGAAAACGCAGCAGCGCCGGTTGGCTGCTCAGCACACGCAGCGGCGTGATCAGCAAGGTCAAGCACAGGCCGCGCAAGGTCCAATCGCCCAGGCTGCGGATCAAGGCCTCGGCCGGGTTGGCACCCAGTTGATCAAACACCGCGCCCCAAACCAGCCAGGCCAGTGGCAGCAGACAGAGCACAAAAAACAGCGGCTTGGCCGTGCCGTGCAGCAGCGGCGATTTGCGTTTCAGTGCGGTAACCACGGGCGCTCAATAGTTTTTGACGAGGTCCATGCCGGCATACAACTGGCCGACTTGCGCTTCGTAGCCATTGAACATCAGCGTCGGGCGCTTCTTGGCGAACAGCCCGCCTTCGCCGATGCGCCGCTCGGTGCCCTGGCTCCAGCGCGGGTGATCGACTTGAGGGTTGACGTTCGAGAAAAAGCCGTATTCCTGCGCCGCCGAGCGAGTCCAACTAGACACCGGCTGCTTCTCGACAAAGCGGATCTTGACAATCGACTTGGCCGACTTGAAGCCGTATTTCCAGGGCACCACCAAGCGCACCGGCGCGCCGTTCTGGTTCGGCAGCACTTCGCCGTACATGCCAAAGCTCAGCAGGGCCAGCGGGTGCATCGCTTCATCAAGACGCAGGCCTTCGACGTACGGCCAGTCCAGCACGCCCGAGCGCAGGCCCGGCATTTGCGACTTGTCGGCCAGCGTCACGAACTCCACATATTTGGCGCGGCTGTTCGGCTCCACTTTTTTGATCAGCTCGGCCAGCGAATAACCGACCCAGGGGATCACCATCGACCAGCCCTCGACGCAGCGCATGCGGTAGAGGCGTTCTTCCATAGTGCTCAGCTTCAGCAGCGCTTCGAGATCGAACACGCCGGGCTTGCCGACTTCGCCTTCCACCGTCACCGACCAGGGGCGGGTCCGCAGCGAGCCGGCATTGCGCGCCGGGTCGGCTTTGTCGGTGCCGAACTCGTAGTAGTTGTTGTAGGTCGAAGCGTCTTGGTAGCTGTTGGCTTTTTCCATCGTCATGGCCCCGGCCACGCGGCTGGGAGTGCTGGCCAAGCGGGCCAATTTACCCGGCGCGGCGGTCTGGGCCATCGCTTCCCGGCCGGCCCAGGTGGCCAAGGCGGTGCCGGCCACCGCAGTGCTCAAGCCGCGCAGCAGCAAGCGACGTTGCTCGAACGCCTCGCGCGGGGTGATTTCCGAGCTGAGCGGGTGGTGCTGATCTGGGTTCTTGATCAAGTGCATGAGGTGTACTCCGTTTGCGTCAATGGTTTGGTCGCCGAACGGGGCGCAACCTTACAAGGTGCCGTAAGAATGCAGGCCGGACAGGAACATATTCACGCCCAGGAAGGCGAAGGTCGTGACCACCAAGCCGCTCAAGGCCCACCAAGCCGAGACCATGCCGCGCAGGCCTTTCATCAGGCGCATGTGCAGCCAGGCGGCGTAGTTGAGCCAGACGATCAAGGCCCAGGTCTCCTTCGGGTCCCAGCTCCAGTAGCCGCCCCAAGCCTCGGCCGCCCAGAAGGCGCCCAGGATGGTGGCGATGGTGAAGAAGGCAAAGCCCAGGGCGATCGCCTTGTACATCAGGTCATCAAGGGTGATCAGCGGCGGCAAGCGTGCGGTCAGCGGCTTGCGCAGCGCAATGCAGAGGACGAAGAAGGCCAGCAAACCGGCCATCTTGCGCGCCCAGCCGTCCAGACCGGCGACGGTTTCTACCGGCAAGTCGGTGCCGAAGCGTGCGGCCAGAATCGCCACGATCAAGCCCGCCGGCAAGCCGACCAAGCCGATCAGCAAGGCCCGTTGCGAGGCCGTTTTCAGCAAGTAAGCCAGCGCCACCATGGCGGCCAGGGCAAAAGTGCCGTAACCGACAAAATTGGCCGGCACATGGATCTTCATCCACCAGCTTTGCAGCGCCGGCACCAGCGGTTGAATTTCATGTGCTTCGCGTGCCACCGTGTACCAAAGCAGGAAGCTGACGGCCGCGCTGATCACCAGCATCACGTAGGCACCGAGCGAGCGGGTCTTGAAACGTGCTTCGTAGTACAGATAAAACAGCGCCGTCATCCAACTGAACAGCACGAACACTTCGTACAGATTGCTGACCGGGATATGGCCGATGTCCGGTGCGATCTGGTGGCTTTCGAACCAGCGCACCATGGTGCCGACCAAGGCCATGAAGACGGCGGCCCAGGCCAAGCGGGAACCGATCGCCTCGGCCGCGCTGACTTCACCGCTTTTGGTGAAGAAGCCGCCCCAGTAAAACAGCGTGCTCATGAAAAACAGCAAGCTCATCCACAAAATGGCGCTCTGGCTGGACAAGGCGTACTTCAACAAAAAGACTTTGTCGGCCGCTGCCAGATCAACCCCGAAACTGTCCAGATTCTGGCCGTAGAGGTTGATTGCCAACAGGCTGGCCGCACCGGCCGTGATGCACAGCAAGCGCAGCGGCCGCCAGAACCAACCGAGCGCGATCAAGGCCGGCATGGCGAAGATCAGGATGCCTTTTTCGTAGCCATCCATCGACACGCCGTAGCGGGAAAAGGCAAACAGTCCGCCCGCGACGATCAGGGCGGCGAACAGCCAATCGACGCTGTCACGGCCTTGCAGCGGGCCGCGAGGCTTGAGGGTGACATCAGAGCGGGCGGGCTGTCGGGCCGGGTGTGTTGTTGTGTTCATGCGCCTTCCTTTAATAGAGCGGCCTTGAGCTGCTCGAATTCCACTGCGGTATCGGGAGATTCACGCGTGCTGGACAAAGCCATGCGCAAGCGCGTAGTTTCCGGCTGACCGGGCACCGAGTCGAGCCAGATCCACATCCGGCGCTCCTTGATGTAGAGCATGGAGAACACGCCGATGATCAGCAGCACCGCGCCCAAGTAGACCAACTTCTGGCCCGGAGCCCGTGTGACCTGGAACACGCTGGCTTGCACCTGCTTGAAGTCATCGAGTTGCAGCAGCACCGGGGCCGGGTAGAACATGCTGTCCGACAAGGCCAGCACCGACTGCGTCATGAAGCCCTGTGTGGTGGCGTCTGGCGCAGGCACGACGAGTTTTGCTTGCTCCAGCCCCAGTTTGTAGAGCTCGAACAAGCTGCCGTTGAGAATGCGCAGCAGCACTTCGGAGACGCGCTGGCGTTCGCCCTCGGGCACTTCGCTTTCAATGAATTGCGACAGTGCTGGCAGGCCGCCCCAGGCCGTCGCGGGTGGCTTCTCATCGGTCTTGATGCCTTCGGCACCGGCAAACAAGGCCAGCGCGCGGCGCGCCGTGGCTTGCAACTGCGGCAGCATTTGCGGCTTGTCGTTCGGCGTGGCGCTTTGGGCGTAGCGGCGCGCTGCCTGCTCGCGCATGCCCGGCTCCAGCAGGCTTTGGCGCAGACGCAGCCAGCCCGCCATGCTGCCGCGGTCGTCGGCGGGAATGCGTAAATAGCGGTAGGCCTCGGCCGGGCTGTCGCGCACGCCGGCCAAGAACACCGTCTGCCCGTCCAGCTGGACCGGCGACATGTAGTTGTTGTATTCGCGGGCCTGGCCGGCCGCGTCGCGCAGTTTGTAGCTGAACGAGGGGCCGACGTTGCGCAACTCTTTGTCGGTGCGGGTTTTGGCTCCGCTGCCCAGATGGCTTTGCAAGGTGTCGACCAGATCGACCTTGCGCACATCGGTGCTGCCCGAACTGCCAGAGTTGCCCATTCCTGAGCCGCCAAAGTTTTCGACGTTGATGACGCGCAGGCCGGTGAACTCCAGCGTCATCCGCTCACCATCCGCGCTGCCGGCATTGCTCGCGCCACCCAAACCATTGTTTGTCAGTTCGGTGCTGCCACCGATGCGGCCTT
>CANFYD010000149.1 GCA_947450745.1 Burkholderiales bacterium | reverse complement strand
CAGGTTGTCGCCCAGCACGGCGGGCAGGTCGGTGCCGCGCACCTGCATCAGCCGGTGCGCCGTTTCGCGCAGCGACTCGATGGCCCGCAGGCGGCTGGCCAGTTCCGCGCGCATGTTGTCGTTGTTCCGGGTCAGCTCGACCGAGCTCAACGCTAGGCTGCGGCTTTTCAAGTCCAGATCGCGATCGCTTTGCGCGTAAGCCCCATCGACCCGCTCCAGCAGCGCCCCTAAGCCGCCGAGCAAGCGGGCTGCCTCGGGCGACACATCGGCGCGCAGCGCCAACTGCGCCAGCTCGGCCAGCACCACGGGGAGCTGTGCATCGTCCGCCCCGAGCAAGCGCCGGGTCTGCCTGGCCAATAATTTGTGCATGAAAGGAGGTCGGGGGCCGGGCGTCAACGTGAGCGAGTCAAAGTTCAGCGATGCGAGTGATCGTCATCGTCTGGTTGTGCAACTTGCAAGCGCGCGTGCCGGCCAGCGGGCTGATCTCGCCGTTGGAATAAAAACCCGCAAGCAGAGCACTCGGACCGAACAGCTCCGCCACCGCTTCGATTTCTTCTTCAACCCGGCCCCCCATCACCAACTTGCGCCCGACGCAGCTGACCAGCAAGGCAAGACTCTGCGCGACTTCGTCCGCGCGCTGACCTGCCGCTTGCGGGGCGTCCTGCTTGGCCGCTTGAGCCGCCACCTCGGCCCCCTCGACCAGGGCGTCGGTATTGGCGTGCATCAGACGCAGATAGCCGTCGGTATCGATGTCACCCGCCAAGGTCAGGCTGCCCAAGGCCTCATCGGTCGCCAGAATGGTGCGAATCAGACCCGCCTCGCTGTGGTCCTTGCCCAGCATGGCAAACGGGAACAGCAAGCCGGCGGCGGGCAAATCCTTGGCGTAGTCGCCGAGGTAGCGCTTGTAGACCTCCAGCGCCGGTTCGCCGTCCAGCTCGAACAGCACATTGTGGGCAGCCCGGGTGACCCGGCGCGCCGGGCCGAACGGTGACCAGCCGCCGGCCGAGCCATGGGAATAACTGAGGCTTTCGCCGTAGAAACCGACACAGACCAAACGGTCGTTGTGCACGCCGGTGTGGTCCAGCACCCAGGTTTCCTTGAAAGCGGCGGCATCACCCGCCAAGCCGCCAGTGATGGGAATGTCGGCGCCCAGCACATCGGCCATGCCTTGAATCAAAGCGCTGCCGTTGACCGCCACGCCCTGACCGAAAACCAGCACGGCTTTCAAGCCCGCCGCCGGCAACTGCTCGCTGAGGCGCCGCCCGGCCGCTTGCGAATCCGCCATGTCGGCCAAGCGCGTCGAGGACTCCACCACGCTGGACTTGGCCAAGTGCAGCGCCGTGACCACGCAGCTCTGGTCACTGACACCTTCAGCCGATATCTCGCCCGCCGTCGAGCAACCGACCCGGATCGCCGCCGGAAACGCCGCCGCCAACGGTGCCGCCACCGCGTGCAGCATATCGATGGAGGCGAACACCAGCAGCATCTGCGGCGCGATCGTTTGCAAACTTTGCAAGCCCGCCACCATCTGCTCGGGCTGACGCAGCACCACTTGTCCGACTTTCATTGATCTCATCCTGTCCAAAAATATTCTGGTCGCCTCGAATCCACCCGCCGAAAGCTCAGGGCCCACAGACAGTGCGGCTAGCGCCCAAACAATTATTAACCGGGGATTAAAACTTAAAAAATGCGAATTAGTCGACTTTTCAGCCTCGAATTCGCCTTGACGGTGACAAGCGTCACACGCCGCTAAGAGAATATTGCGATGTCCGGTTCATTTTCAGTTTTCGATTCGGTGGTGGAGGATTTGCTGACGTGGCTTCAACCCAGCTCGGCGCTGGACGTTGGGGCAGGCGCGGGCAAATACGGCCACTTGCTGTCCCGCGCGGTGCCGCACTGCCGGCGCGTCGGCATTGAAGCCGAACCCACCCACACCGAGCGCTTTGGCTTGAACGCCATCTACCACGAGGTTCACTTGTGCAGCGCCGCCGACTGGCAAGCCAACGCGCTGGACAGCCGCTTTGAGCTGGTAATTCTTGGCGACTGCCTGACGCACATGAGCAAAAGCGCAGGCCAGGATCTGCTCAATTTTCTGGCTTATCGCAGCGCCTACACGCTGATCATTGCGCCCGAGTTCATCGTCCAAAGCGCAGCAGAGGCAGTGGGCGCCTTGCCCACACAGGCGCGGCGCTCCGTGTGGAGCGAGCGCGATCTGGGCTGGCACGACCTCTGGGCCTGGGACAACTGCCGCGCCGTGTCGTTGTTTCTGCTGCGTGGCTATTTGCCTTCGCCCAAGCCCTTGACGCAGTGGGTCGACCGGGTCAACAACAGCAGTCTGCCCATCCACGAGTTCTTCGACCGGCAAAGTCTGGTGCGGCCCGCGCGCTTGCGTTTGGTCAGCCAAGGGCGCGAAACCAGCTATCGCCCCGCGTGAGCGCCTCTCACCCTCACGCCGTCGGTACCGACTACAGCACCGACACCATCTTCATCAGCATCGCTTCGTTCTGCGACCCCTTGCTGGAATTCACGCTGCGCAGCGCGATGACGCAGGCGAGCCGGCCCGAACGCGTCTTCATTGGCGTCGTCGATCAACAGATGCCTGAGCTGCGCCTGCGCCTCCCTGATGCTTGGAGCCAGCGGGTGCGGCAGATCCATGTGCATCCGCTTGAAGCACGCGGGCCGTGCTGGGCACGGGCGGTCGCGATGTCGCTGCACCAGGGCGAGCGCTGGTTTTTGCAGGTCGACTCGCACACCTGGTTCGAGCCGGGTTGGGACGTGCAACTGCTGCACTGGGGCCATCACTGCCAGTCCATCAATCCTCGCTGCCTGATCACCGCCTACCCGAACCCCTTCCGCATGGTCGAGCGGCAGCCGGTGGCCGAGCAAGTCGGTCCGTCGGTGCTGGCCCATGTGGTGAAGACCGGCTGCCAATTCGACACCGAGCATCCGGTGCTGTACTTCGAAGCGGTACCGGTGCAGAGCCAGCAGCCCGTGCTCGGCCTGCACGTCGCGGCCGGCTGCCTGTTCGCCCCGGCGGCTGTCATCAGCGCCCTGCCTTACGACCCTTTTCTCTATTTTCACGGCGAAGAACAGGCCTTTGCTCTGCGCGCCTGGACACGCGGCTGGGATATTTTTCACGTGCCGCGTGTGCCGCTCTATCACCACTATGTCGGGCTTGAGGGCGCTGGCCGTGCAATGCACTGGGCACCCGAACTGGACGCGCAGCGCAGCGTTGCCTCCAAGGTGCTCAGCGACGCGGCCAACGCCCGCATGCAAGCGCTGCTGTGGGACTGTGCCGACCTCGGTGTCTACGGCTTAGGCGAGCAACGCAGCCTGGCGGACTATGCCGAGTTCAGTGGCATCGACTACGCCCGGCGCCGCATTGCGCCGCAGGCCTACAAAGCCAGATACGGTTATTGAACCTTTCGTCCCTATCCCTACCCCTGCCCATCAATTGACGCGCTGCTGCTCCATCTTGCCGCGCAATTCTTCAGCGACATTTTCCAGACGGATGTCCGTCAGGCCGAACAGCGGGTCGCCAATGCCGGTCAAATCGGCCGGCGTGCGGCTCAGATAGCGTTTCACCAGGTCCTGGGCGATCGAATGCATCTGGCGGTTCTTGCCCTCCGCATCGGCCAGCGCCAGCGTGCTGCGTTCCAGCAAACGGCTGACGGCCTGCGCCGACTGCTGACGCTCCGCGCCCTCGCGGCGCGCCGCCAGCAATTGCTGCTGCAACTCGCGCTCGCGGGTCTGGGCCGCCGCTTGCTGTTCCTGCCCGGTCTGTTGCAGCGTTTGCAACTCGGCCTGCAGCTTGACGGCCTGTGCGTCGCGAGCTTTCAGTTGTGCCGCCAAGCCCAGCGCCTGCGTCCGAGCCTTGCCGACAGCGGCTGTCGCCTGCGCTTTGTCCTGCTCCAAACGGGCTTTCTCGGCCTGCAAACCGGCCTGCTGCTCCTGCGCCGACTTCAGCGCAGTCTGGGTGCGCCGCAAGGCCTCTCGCTCCTTCGAGACCTTGCTGTCCTGCGCCTGGCAGGGCAAGACCGCCATCAGAGCGAACAGGCCAATCGCCAGCGGCCCCGGCTTGAGTAAAGAGTTGTTCTTCATCCAGGCATCCTCAAAAGCGTGCGTTCAGGTCGAGCTGCAGCACATCGATGCGCAACGGTGCGCTGCTCAGGTTGCCGCTCAGGGATGTCATGTCGCCCGGCACGGCCAGGAAGCGCACGCCGTCATCCAGATTACGCGTGCTGGTCCAGCGCGCACCCAACCAGAAATTGCGGTCCAGCGTGTAGTTGCCGCCCAGTGACCAGCCCTTGTAGTTGGTGCCACCCAGATGCCAAGTAGTGTCAGTAAAGCCGTCGATCCAGGCGTCACGCTCCACATAGCGATAGGCCAGATAAGCCTGCCAGTCGCCCCGTTTGGCCAGCTTGGCGCTGCCGGCCTGGACTCGGCCTTGCAGAGCTGTCGTCTTGTCCAGCAAATCGGTCAAGGCCAGCCCGGCGCGCCGGCGAATGTCCTGCGCATCAAAGCCGGTGTTCTTGATCCAGTCAAAGCTGAGGTTCAGCATCACAGGCGCCAGCGCGTCCACACTCAGCCCCGCCGTCAGATTGACCGGCCGGAACTTTGCCGCCAGTCCCCAGGTCGGCGCGGCCACACTGGTCGGGTCATTGATGTTGATCAACGTGTTGCCCTTCTGACGCCAGCCGCTCGGGTACTGGCTGCTGAAATACGGCGTGGCGCCGGCGCGCGGGCCGCTCGGTGGCAGCTCGCTTTGCCGCGCGCCTTCAACATGGCGGAATTCGTAGGCGGCCAGGCCGAGTTTCAACACCGTGCCGCGCGCCAGTTCGTATTCGCCGCCGAACTGGGCGCCGAACAGCCACTTGTCCTGGCTGCTCAGGCTCAACTCTTCGAGCGGAAACACGCCGGCGCTGGCAAACACGCCCCGGTGGGCGCCAAAGTCATGCTGAGCCTTGACGGCCACACCGTCGAAGTTGAGGTCATCCGGCCAACTCAGGTCGGTGCCGTAGAACGGGTTGGGCATACGGCCGAAATCTGCACCGATGGCGCTCAGGCCCTGCGCACCCAAGGGCAGTTGCCAATGCAGCCACGCGCGGTCCAGCGTCAGGCTGTAGCGATTGAAGCCGTTGCCCAAGGTCTGGCTGGTCGATGTGGGGCCGCTCAGGCCGCCACTGGAAAAGCGCAGCGCCGCCTGCACCTGCTCGGACAAGGTGGCTTCAACATCCAGCCTTGCCCGCAGCGTCAATCGCTCGCGGTTGGTTTGGGTGTTCGTCAGGTCGGGTGCCCAGGCGGGCGAACCGGTCTGGGCGCGATAGACGTCCGCTGGCACATTGCTGTCGGCCAACATCTCTCCCTGTGCCCGCACCCGCATATCGCCCCCAAGGCGGACCCGCCCCAGCCAATCGGGCAAGGCACCCGGCTCGCCCCAGCGCTCGCTGCGCGCCTGCGCCAGCACTTCAGCTTTGATCTCGTCCCGCATCTGCAAGCGCAGGCTTTCGGGCACATAGGGCACACGCACCACCTTGGCGGGTGCTGCAGCAGTTGCACCCGCCGCTGCTCCCAGCGGTGTGCCCCACTGCTGCTCGCCAGCGCTGGGCGAGCTTGGTGGTGTTTGGGCCTGCTTGACGATGGCAGCGGCCCGCTCGCGGCTGATCAGCCCTTGCGCGACCAGCGCTTCGATCAAGGCCTGGGTGGTGGCTCGCAATTGAGCCAATTCCTGCTTGTCATCCAGCGGTGGCGTCTGAGCATGAGCCGGCAGGCTGAGCAACACAGCAGTCGCTGCCGCGATCGCTGTGGCCGAAAGCCGCCAATCGGCAGCCCTGTGAGTCTTGTGGGTCATGATGAGTCGAGTTGAGTTGGGTGGCCCAAAATTCGGGACAAAAGATGAGCGACGAAATTCTTGTCAGGTGATGGACCGGGCCTTAAGCCTGCGGCCGCACATTCAGCCGAAACCGCATCGGCTGCGTGATGACGGGTGGCGGCGGCAGTTTGAAATCGCGCGTGGTCTGATCCAGTGCCAGCCGCAACGCCGAGTCGTTGCCCGCGTCACCGGAAGGCTGCAATTCATAGCGCTGAATAGCCCCATCACGATCCAGCCAGATCGCGAAGCTGACGCTCAATTGCTGCGCGTCGCCTTTCAGCCGGCGTTCGATCTCGGCTTGCAACATCTGCCGGGCCGTGTTGGCATAAAAGCGCTCCTGCGCCCGGTCGGCCGCTGTGGCACCGGCACCGGAAGCACCGCTCATCGGCGCGCCACCGCTGTACTCCTTGTTGACACCACCGGTCGCAAAAGCACTTGGTCCATCACCGGCCGCGCCCTCCATCTTGATGGGCTCATTGACCGGCTTGGGCGCCTCGGCCTGCTTGAGCTGATCCTCCCGCAGCACCTGTTTGGCCTCGTCCTTGGGCGGCTCAGGCTTCTTCTCGACCTTGGGCGGCGGCGGTGGCGGCGGCGGGGTGTCGGGCAAGATGCTGATCTTGGCGATATGGCGCATCGGCGCTTCGCCCGATGTGATGCTCTTGACGGCCCACACACCGGCCAGGATCAACAGCACAAAGCCCAGCAGCACCGCGCCGCGGAATAGCCAGACACGGCCGGGCGAGTCATCCAGATGATCTTCTGCCAGGCCGCTCATCACGTGCCTATCCTGGCCGTGACCAGGCCCATATTCACCTGCAGCTTGTTGCACAGGTCAACAATCGCCACCACATTGGCGTACTGCGTGCGCGCGTCGCCCTTGATGGCCACGGACATCTGCGCGTCCAGCGCCTTGGCACGCTGCAACTGCTGCGCCAACTCGTCCAACGTGACGCCGACGCCGTTCAACAGCACGCCGCCGTCCGACATCACTTGCACGATCTTCAAATCGTGCTTCTCGGTGCTCGGCTTGTTGCTCGGCTTGGGCATGCTGATCGGCAGACCCTGCACCGAGGCCGTGGTCATCAGGATGAAGACGACCAGCAGCACATAGGCCAGGTCCAGCATCGGCGTGACGTTGATCGTGTCTATCGGTTTGACTTCGTTATGAACTTGCATCGTTTTCTCCGCCGCTCAATCGAGGGCCGCGCGTTTGGTGACCAAGCCGATTTCGGTGATGTCCAGCGTCTTGGCCACCTCCAGCACCTGCATCACCTTGTCGTACTGCGCCGCCGCATCCGCCTTCAGCACCACCGGCAAGGCGGGGTTGGCTGCTTTGTACTGCGCCAATGTGTCACGCAACTGATCCATCGTGACCGGATAGGCATCCAGATACACCGCACCATCCGACGTGATCGTTATGGCGCGCGTTTGCGGCTTGGCCAGATTGCTGGTGGCCTGCGTCGTCGGCGATTTCACCTTCACGCCCTGCACCGAAGCGGTGGTCAGGATGATGAAGACGACCAGCAGCACATAGGCCAGGTCCAGCATCGGCGTGACGTTGATGTCGTCATACGGTTGGTTGTCACTCTTGACGTCAGCAGACATGGCAGGCTCCCGACTCAGGGCGCGCCATGAAGCTCCGCCACGCGGGTGATGAATTCGTCAATGAAGATTTGCATGTCCGACGCCACGTTCTTGATCTTGGCGGCCAGATAGTTGTAGGCAAACAGCGCCGGAATTGCCACCACCAGACCGGCCACCGTGGCCAGCAAGGCCGAGGCAATGCCGGGCGCAATCGCGTTCACGTTGACGTCTCCCGCAGCAGCAATCGCGGCGAAGGTGATCATCACACCGACCACCGTGCCGAGCAGGCCCAGAAACGGGCCGCCGGAAATGGCAATCGTCAGCAGCACCATGTGCGAGTTCAGGTGGGCGTTCTCGCGCACGAAATCGGCATCCACCGAGGCCTTCACTGCATTCATCGAAGCACCGCTCAAACCGGCCGCGCCCGGCTGGCCGATTCTGCGTTTTTCCAACTGGACAATACCGGCCTTGTAGAGCCTGAACAGCGGTGAATGCTTGTGGCTGCCACCGGCTTCCAGCGTCAACAGATCCTTGTCGGCATCGCGAAAACGCTTCAGAAATT
>CANFYD010000148.1 GCA_947450745.1 Burkholderiales bacterium | reverse complement strand
TACATCGACGAGCCACTGAGCAAATAGACCGGTGCGGCTTCGACCAAGCGGTCGGCCAGCCACCAGCGGAAGTAGGTCACGCCCCACAGCGGGTAGCGGCCCGGCTTCAAGCGGCCGGCAATCAGCCACTTGCCGGCAATCGCCACCACGAACTCCAGCAGCGTGGTGATCAAGTGGGCCAACACCGAGGCGGCTATCGCCAGCGCTACCGAATCTTCCGGGTCGCCGGTGAAGAAGTGATAGGTGAAAAACGGTGCCATCCACTGCGCCATGTGCAGCGCCACCAAAAATGGCACGGCGGCGGCCTGCGCCGCACCGCAGGTCCAGCGCTGCCAGCGCGGCGGCGGCAGCCAAGTGGTGTCCACCGGCACGGCGCTGGCCGGGGCCTGCTCCAGCACCGCTGCAATGCGGCCGACGCTGCGCTGGGTGTAGATGTCGTTGACGGTGATGTGGGCAAAGCGCGGGTCGGTGCGCAAGCTCGACGCAAGTCGCGCCGCGAACAGCGAATGCCCGCCCAGGTCGGTAAAGAAGTCCGCACTGCGGCGCAGCGGCTGGCCGGGGAACAGCTTGGCCAGCGCAGCAAACAGGGCCACCTCAGCCGCAGTGTCGGGGCTGTCGGAGTCGCTGGCGGCCGAGGCCTGCAGGCTCAGCGGCCGCACTTTGAGCGTCTTGCGGTCGATCTTGCCGGAGCTCAGGCGCGGCATCTCGGCCAGCAGCTCGAAGCGGCCGGGCACCATGTAGGCGGGCAAGGCGGTGGCCAGCGCGGCGCGCCATTGCGCTCCCCACGCACCCGACTCAGAAGTAACCCCGCCGTCCAATACAACAAAGGCGATCAATTGGTCGAAGCCGTCCTCCGGGCGCAGCAGCACGGCCACCGTGCCGACGCCGGGCTGTGCGGCCAAGACCGCTTCAATCTCGCCCAGCTCGACCCGAAAGCCGCGAATCTTCACCTGATCGTCGGTGCGACCCAGGCACTGCACGCAACCGTCCGCGTCGATGCGGGCCAAGTCGCCGGTGCGGTAGATGCGGCCATCATCGGCACCGCTGCGCCACGGATTGGGCACAAATTTTTCGGCGCTCAGGTCGGGGCGATTCAGATAGCCGGCAGCCACGCCCGGCCCGGTGATGCACAGCTCGCCCACCTCGCCGCGCGGCAACAAGCGCAGGCCGCTGGCAACGGTACTGTCCGGGTCGATCACCAACAGCCCGTAGTTCGGCAGCGGCCGGCCTATGGTCACCGGCTGGCCCGCATGCAGCTCGGCCAAACTGGCGGACACGGTCGCCTCGGTCGGCCCGTACGTGTTGAAGACCTGCCGCCCGGGCCGCGCCCAGCGCTCCACCAGCGATGCCGGGCACATCTCGCCGCCCAGATTGATCAGCCGCAGGCCAGGCACATCTTGGCTGAACAGCGCCAGCAGTGTGGGCACCGCGTGCAGCACGGTGATGCGCTGGGCGATCAGCGCCAGCGGCAGCGCCTCGGGGTCCGACGCGACTTCTTTGGGTGCCAGCCACAGCGTTGCACCGGCCAGGTAGCTGATCCAGATTTCTTCGAACGACATGTCGAAGGCGACCGAAAAGCCCTGGTAGACCCGGTCGGCGGCGCTGATGTTCAGCAGCGTGTTTTCGCTGCGCAAAAAGTGGCAAATGCTGGCCTGGCTGATTTCTATTCCCTTGGGCTTGCCGGTCGAGCCCGAGGTGTAAATCACATAAGCCGGGTGGGACGGCAACACGCCAGCGCGGCGCGTCAGCAACGGTGTGATGTGCTGCAGAGTCTCGGCCGTCCAGACGGTGAGGTCGGCGTGTGCAGAAGCAAGTCGGGGTGCCAACGCCGCGCAACTCACCAAGCCCACCGCCTGTGCATCAGCGAGGCAGACGGCGATGCGGTCCTCGGGCGTGTCGGCATCAAACGGCAGCCAGGCCGCGCCGGTCTTGGCAATGCCGGCCTGCATCACCAGCAAGTCGAGGCCGCGCGGCAACCATAAACCGACGATCTGGCCGGGCCGCACGCCTGCCTCGATCAAGTGCGAGGCAACTTGATCGGCCTGCGCATTCAGCGCTTGATAGCTCAGCTGCCGTTCGCCAAAAACCAGCGCAATCTGCTCGGGCAAGCGCGCTGCGGTGGCTTCCAGGAGGTCAGCCAAGACCTCGGCCCGGATCAGCTCGGGTTGGTGGCTACCGTGCAAAACATCGGGGTAGCGGCTGGGAATGAGGTGAGGCGCGGAAGCAATAGGGTGTGTGGTCAAGAGCGGGAGCAAGGGAGAAAAATGGAAATTCAGGTGAGCCGCCGGGCGGCACTGATTGGAAGGGCCTACTGCTTCGCCACCAACTCGAAGGACACCACCAACTCGTCTTGCACCGCCAGCAAGCCGCCGGCGACCGAGAAAGGCTTCAGGCCGAAGTCTGATTGGCGCAGCACCAGCGCGCCGCGCGTGCGCAGCACAGTGTCGGTCAGCTCGGTCTGCAGGGCCAGCCAGTGGGTCTGGCGTTGGCCGTGCAACTCCACTTCAACCTGCACCGCCAATTGCGGCGCCGCACCAACGATCTGCAAGCCACGCAAGCGCACGACCGGGAAACGCTCGGCCTGCAAGCCCGCTTCGCCCAACATATTCGAGCGGGTTGCCGCCACCGCCTCGGCGGACAGCGCCGATGCCCAGGCAGGACCCAGCGCCGCGCGCTGCGCCGGGGCGTCCAGCTCGAGTTGATCGAGCCGGAATGCCAGCTCGAAGCGTCCGCCTTCCAGCGCCTCGGCGGGCAACAGCACCCAGCCGTCCAATTGCGGCGTACTCAGCACATGGTTGTGGCCCAGCCTGGCCGCACGGCCGGCGCGAAACACATGAACCCGCACTTGCGAGGCGGCCGCATCGACGCGGAACAAACGCCCACCTGTCGAGGCTTGCAGGTCGGCGTAGCGCTGGGCCAAACCGGGACCGACGTCTTCGGCCGGCCGGGTTGGCCGCTCGGGCAGCGCCGGCCCAGCGCAGGCCGTCAATAAAACCAGGGTGGCCAGACCGCTCAAGCGGCGCAGCAAAATCAATGTCAACATAGGGAACAGCTTTCAAAGCAGCCCGGATTTTGACAGTCAGCGAACAAAGGCTTGATTTAGCATTCGGGATCCCCTCTGCAATTTCGGAGACAACCATGGCCGCCAGCCCCTTTCGCCCTGCCCTCGACTTGATGGTGCAATACGCCAGCTACCACCGCGACCGCCGCAACATCGCCACCCATTTCGTCGGCATTCCGCTGATCGTGCTGGCCATCGGCGTTTTGCTGGCCCCGGCGCAACTGATCATGGGCAGCGTCAACCTGAGCGCCGCTTGGCTGCTGTGGCTGCTCAGCACCGCTTGGTACCTGACGCGCGGCAATTTGGCGCTGGGCCTGGCCACCAGCGCCGTCAATGCGGTGCTGATGGCGCTGGCCGAGCCACTGGCCGCAGGCAACAGCTGGCTGGCCTGGGGCGTAAGCATCTTTGCAGCGGGCTGGGTGCTGCAGTTCATCGGCCATTACTACGAGGGCAAAAAGCCGGCCTTTGTCGATGACTTGGTCGGCCTGCTGGTGGGGCCGATGTTCGTCGTCGGCGAGGCGCTGTTTGCACTCGGCTGGGGCCGCAGCATGCTGGCTGAAATCGAGCGGCGCGTGGGGCCCACCCATCTACGCGACTTGGCTCACCCAATCGCCTGAATGGGTGATGCGGAGCCGAGGGGACGCTCGATATCGACTCGGTTCCGGCCTGAATTTTTAGCCCGGTAGAGCGCACGGTCGGCCCGTTTGAACAGCGTGTCGGCCGTATCACCCGGCTGCCAGACCGCCACACCGAAACTGGCACTGAACAGCGGCCGCTCGCCTTGCGCCGGCAGCACCACTTGCAAGCGCAGGCGCTCGGCCAGCAGCAGGGCTGCCGCGTCGTCGGTGTCAGGCAGCAAGACACAGAACTCCTCGCCACCGTAGCGAAAGGCCTGGTCTTGTTCACGCAAGCCCGCTTGCAGACGCTGGGCAAATGCCCGCAAGGCGGCATCTCCGGCCTGATGACCAAAGCTGTCGTTGATCAGCTTGAAATGGTCGAGATCAAGCATCAGCACCGCGAACGACTGCGCCTTGCCAGCGTTGTCGCCAGGGCCAAGGCTTGATCGTTTGGCGGCGGCAAGGGCGCGTTGCATCGCGGCGTCCAGCCCGCGCCGGTTGGTGAGCGCTGTCAGGCCGTCGGTCAGCGATTGCTTGAGCACCTCGATTTCGGCCCGCATTTTGCACATCTGCAAAAAGCCCAGGTTGGTGACGATGATGTACAGGAAGCCGAACACGTAGAGCGGCTGTTGCCAATCGATTTGCAGCGTCAGGTAATCCGCGTGCTGCCCCGCCAGCCAAAGCCCGGTAGCACGCAAGGGCAGCACCAGCCCCATCAGCAAGTAGCAAGCCGCCACCACCCGCTGCAAGCGGATCAAGTCCACAGCCGGCTCACGCCAGAGCGCCCGCGCGTTGAGCAGGCCCATCCAGCCGTAGACAAAGCCGTTGAAAATGGTGGCACCGGCATAGTTGCGGCCCGCAACCGTCGCCACGGCGGTCACCGCAAGCACCATCACCAGCAACCAGGCCGGCTTGAACCGCAAGCCCAAAAACTGCCGGATAGCGACAAAAAACAGCGCCAGGCTGACGGCCCCCAGCGCGTTGCCGGTGGCCGCAGTCAGCAGCACCGGCAAGCGGCCTTGGTTGGCCAACAGCAAATAAGCCAAGGCCTGACAGCCGCTCGCCAGCATCCAGGTGTGCAAGCCGTTGTGCCGGTCAGCCGGGCTGCGCGCCAGCCACAACATCAGGGCCGTGGCGGCCAAGGCGCAGGTTTGGGCCAGAAACAGCGTACGAATATCCACGTAATTTAAAAGTCACTTGCAGTTGATGCTGATTGAAAATATTAATCGGATTTACCGACGTGGCAGGCTGCAATGTACGGCAGCCGCACAAAGCGCATGCCAGCAGCGCGAATAGATGATTTCGCCGAGCTGCGGGCAAAGTAACAAGACATACTCAGCCGCTTTAATTCTTGATTCAGCGAAGCACGACACCTATGGACTTCCTGTCTTCCTTCATGGGGCGCAGCGGCTTCTTGCCGCACGGTTACTGCTTCACTTGGAGCCCGGGCCTGCTGTGGTCCATGGTGGGCGCCGACGCGGTGATTGCGCTCGCCTATTTCTCCATCCCGCTGGCCTTGCTCAGTTTTGTGCGGCGCCGCGGCGACCCGGCGCTGTACCGAATGTCCTGGCTCTTCAGCGCCTTCATTTTTGCCTGCGGCCTGACACATTTGATGGGCATCTGGACCATCTGGACGCCCGACTACGGCTTGCAAGCGATCACCAAACTGGTCACCGCTGCGATTTCCCTGGCCACAGCAGTGGTGCTGTGGCGGGCCATACCGCTGGCGCTGCTGATTCCGTCGGTCAGCCAGTTGCAAAACGTCATCGTCCGGCTCGAAGACGAGGTCAAGAAGCGCCGCAGCGCCGAGAGCCATTTGACCGATGTGCAGCAAAGCCTGGCGGTCACGCTGTCCAGCATTGGTGCGGGCTTTATTGCCACCGACCGCACCGGCGACGTGACGCGCATGAACGGCGTGGCCGAACAATTGCTGGGTTGGACTCAAGAAGAAGCACGGGGCAACAGCATCTGGAGCGTGTTCGAGCGGCTGGACCGACCGGCTGGCTACTTGGTAGAAAACCCGGTAGATTGGGCTGCCGCACGCGGCCTGACGGTGGACACGCCGCTGCAAATGGTGGCGGTTTCCCGCCAGGGCAAGCACACCGCAGTTGAAGTCAAGGTCGCCCTGACCTATTCGGAAGACGGCAGTTTGCGGGGCTTGGCCGTGGTGTTCACCGACAACACTCGGCTGCAACTGGCGACCGCCGAATCCAGCCGTCTGGCCGCCATCGTCGAGTCCTCCAACGACGCCATCATCAGCAAGACGCTGGACGGCCACATCACCAGCTGGAACCGGGCCGCACAGCTGATGTTCGGTTATAGCGCCGAAGAAGCGATCGGGCAACCGATGCAGTTGTTGATCCCGTCCGAGTTCGACAGCGAGGAGACCCGCATCCTGACCGAGCTCGCGCATGGCGAACAAGTGCCTGCGTTCGACACGGTACGGCGCGCCAAGGACGGCCATCTGGTCGAAGTGTCGGTGACTATTTCACCGATCCGCGACGTGTCGGGCCGCATCGTCGGTGCCTCAAAAATTGCCCGTGATATCTCGCTGCAACGGCAAGCCAGCGAAGCGCAGCGCACCGTCGAGCGGCTTGAATCCGAGAACCAGCAGATTCAGGATTCGAACCGGCTGAAAAGCCTGTTCCTGGCCAATATGTCGCACGAGTTGCGCACGCCGCTGAATGCAGTGATCGGCTTTGCCGACCTGCTCTACAGCGGCGCAGTCAAGCCCGATTCGCCCAAGCACCGGCAATTCCTCGGCCATGTCAGCGCCAGCGGCCGCCATCTGCTGCAGCTGATCAATGACTTGCTTGACTTGTCCAAGGTCGAGTCGGGCAAGTTCGAGTTTTTCCCGGATCAGGTCAATTTGGCGGAGCTGGTGCAGGAGCTGTGCGACACGCTGCACGCCAGCACGCAGTTGAAGTCGATCGAGCTGAGCATCGCCATCGCCCCCGCCGTGACGCAACTGCTGATCGACCCGGCAAGGCTCAAGCAGGTGCTCTACAACTATCTGTCCAACGCGATCAAGTTCACCCCGGCCGGTGGCCAGGTGACCGTGCGCGGGCTGGCCGAGGGCGATCAGCACTTCCGCCTCGAAATCGAGGACAACGGCATTGGCATCAGCGTGGCGGATCAAGCGCGCCTGTTCACCGAGTTCCAGCAGCTCGACGCCGGTTACACCAAACAGCACCAGGGCACCGGCCTGGGACTGGCGCTGACGCGGCGGCTGGTAGAAGCACAGGGCGGTCAGGTCGGCGTGCACAGCCAGCCCGGTGTGGGCAGCGTGTTCCACCTGATCTTGCCGCTGGTGCAAGGTGCCACGGCAGCGCTGGGCAGCGGCCTGCCAGCAGCCCTAGTAGCAGCGACAGCAGCCGAGGCGAATGCCGCCGCCGGCCGGGACTTCCTGGTGATCGAGGGCGATTTGCCGAATCAATCGCGTCTGGCGCACGCGCTGAAGCTGGCGGGCTACCCGGTGGACACAGCCGCCAACGGTCCCCACGCGGTGCGGCAGGCAATGAACAAAACCTACGGCGCGATCACGCTCGATCTGCTGCTGGCCGACCAACCGGGCTTGGGAGTGCTGGCCGACATCCGCAGCCGGGGGCTCAGCCGCCAGTCACCGGTGGTCGGGCTGACGATGCCGGACCCCAGCGACCGAGCCGCTCCAACGGCACGTTTCGCCATCAGCAACATCTTGAGCAAGCCTATCCGTGCGGACGAAGTGGCCGCGGCCATCGCTCAGTTCAAAACCACGATTTCCCAGCGCAGCCGGGTGCTGGTGATCGATGACGACCCGCTCGCCCTGGAGTTGATGCGAGCCACGCTGGACGGTCTGGGTGCCGAGGCCAGCTGCGTACTGGATGGCCGCGACGCGCTGCGTGACCTGGACCTGCACCGGCCGGACGCCATCATTCTCGATTTGATGATGCCCGGATTCGATGGCTTCGCGGTGTTGGACGCCTTGCGCCGAATGCCCGCCTGGCGCGACACGCCGGTCTTCATCTGGACCAGCATGATCCTGAGCGAGGCCGAATACGCCAGTTTGTCCCGCTCGGCGCGAGCGATCCTGAGCAAGGGCGGCGGTGAAATCGCCTCGCTGCTGGAGGACTTGCGGCGTCGCCGCCCGGCTGTCAGCGAGCAAAACCCGCACGACGGCGGGCTGGGCATATGAGCGCCCTGCGCGTGCTGGTGGTGGACGACAACTTCATGAACCTGGAGATGGCCAGCTTTGTGCTGAGCGCCGACGCGATCGACGTGGAGACGGCGGCCGACGCGCAAGAAGCGATCGCCAAAATCTCTGCCTTCAAACCGGAGCTGATCCTGATGGACATTCAAATGCCGGGCATGGACGGC
>CANFYD010000147.1 GCA_947450745.1 Burkholderiales bacterium | reverse complement strand
TGACCCGCCCTACGGGGCTTTTGCTGCGTGCTGCTGGCTTGTGCATCACGCCCTGAACCGGGCGCTGGTGCACGGGTTCAGTGCAGATTGAATACAAAACCAGCAGAAATTGCGTACAAAACGCTGGCACGAGCTTTGCGTCAGGTCTGGGCATGAACGCAGATGTCGCTCCGCCCACCGTCGCCATTGAAGTCGTCGCCCTGACCAAGCGCTACGGCGAGGGCAAGCCCGCCGTCGACAACATCAACCTGCGCATTGCCAGCGGCAGCTACTGCTGTTTGCTGGGGCCCTCGGGCTGCGGCAAGAGCACGACGCTGCGCATGATTGCTGGTCATGAAGCGGTGAGCAGTGGCGATGTGCTGCTGGAGAACCGCAACATCACCAACTTGCCCGCCTCCCAGCGCGGCACGGCCATGATGTTCCAGAGTTTTGCGCTGTTCCCGCACTTGAGCGCGCTGGACAACGTGGCCTTCAGCCTGAAGATGAAGGGCATGGCCAAGGCGCAGCGCCACGCCAAGGCGCACCAATTGCTGGAACGTGTGGCGATGGGGCCGCTGGCGCAGCGCAAGCCGGCCGAGTTGTCCGGTGGTCAGCAGCAGCGGGTGGCGCTGGCCAGGGCGCTGATCAACGAGCCGCGCGCCCTGTTGCTGGACGAGCCGCTGTCCGCGCTGGACCCGTTCCTGCGTGTGCAGATGCGGGCCGAGTTGCGGCGCTGGCAAAAAGAGCTGGGCTTGACCTTTATCCATGTCACCCATTCGCAAGAAGAAGCGATGGCGCTGGCCGACACCATGGTGGTGATGAACCACGGCTTGATCGAGCAAGTGGGTTCGCCGCATGAGATCTACAACCGCCCGGTGAATGAATTCGTGGCCCGCTTCATGGGCGGCCACAACGTGATCGACACCCCCGCCGGCAAGGTGGGCGTGCGCACCGATCAAATGCTGGTGTTGCCGGCCAATGATGCCCTGCCCGAAGGCTATGCCGCCAAGGCCGCAGTGGTCAGCGATGTGGAGTACCAGGGCACCTATTTGCTGCTGGGGCTGCGCAATCCTGGGGCAACTCACAACGCCAGCAGCTCGGCCGATGCGTCGGTGATGCTGTCGGAAAGCCAGTTTGCGGCGCGGCCGTTTGTTGTTGGCGAGGCCGTGCAATTGGCTTGGGCACCGCAGGCGGCGCATGCATTGAAGCCAACGGCGCTAGCTTGAGGATGAAAACTTTTTACTGCGCGGCCGCCATGCGTCGTTGGCCGGATGCTCGGAATCCTCACGTACCTGAAGTACGTTCCGGTTCCTGCGCTCCGTCTGCCTAGCCTGACAGCCGCTCGCTACAAAAGTTCCCATCCTCTGAACCCCTCATTTCCCACCGTTCCCCGTCTGAATACCCCAACCCTTCGCAAGAAGTTCTATCCACCTCTGCAGGACTGTTCACCATGTCAGGTACTTTGAAAAATTCCGCCCTCGACACCGCAGCCAACACCGACGGCAGCGACACGCCCAGCAGCACGGCGGGCTTGCAGCGCCGCATGGTGCTCAAGGGCACGGCCGGCATTCTGGCGGCGGGCATGTTCCCGGCCGTCCATGCGCAGGAAAAAATCGTGTTGCGCTACTTGGGCACGGCGGTCAACCAGGACCGTGCCATTGGCGAGAAGTTCGAGAAAGACACCGGCATCAAGATCCAGTACGTGGCCACCACCACCGATGACGTCACCAAGCGCGCGGTCACGGCTCCGAACAGCTTTGATCTGATCGACACCGAGTATTTCTCGCTGAAGAACATCGTGCCGACCGGCAATCTGAAGGGCATCGACACCAAGCGCATCAAGAACGCCGACAAGATCACGGCGCTGTTCACCACCGGCATGGTGGCGGGCAAGGCCGTGGGCGACCAGGGCACGGCACCGAAGAAGGTGATCTTCCTGGAGGGCGAGAAGAGCAAGGTGTTCTCGAAGACGCCGACGCAGTTCATGTCGCTGATCCCGACCGTCTACAACGCCGACACCTTGGGCATTCGCCCCGACCTGATCAAGCGCCCGATCAACTCCTGGGCCGAGTTGCTCAACCCCGAGTTCAAGGGCAAGGCCGCGATTCTGAACATTCCGTCCATCGGCATCATGGATGCCGCCATGGTGGTGGAGGCAATGGGTCTGTACAAATACCCCGACAAGGGCAATATGACCAAGAAGGAGATTGATCTCACCATCAAAACTCTGATCGAGGCCAAGAAAGCCGGGCAGTTCCGCAGCCTGTGGAAGGACTTCAACGAGTCGGTCAACCTGATGGCTTCGGGTGAAGTGGTGATTCAGTCGATGTGGTCACCGGCCGTCACTGCGGTGCGCAGCAAGGGCATCGCCTGCACCTTCCAGCCGCTCAAAGAAGGCTATCGCGCCTGGGCCGCCGGCTTTGGTCTGCCGGCCACCTTGTCGGGCCGCAAGCTCGACGGCGCTTACGAGTTCATCAACTGGTTCCTGGACGGCTGGGCCGGTGCCTACCTGAATCGCCAAGGCTATTACAGCGCCGTGCTGGACACCGCCAAGTCCAAGATGGAAGCCTACGAATGGGCTTATTGGATGGAAGGTAAGGCTGCCACGCAGGACATCAAGGGCCCGAACGGCGACTTGCTGGCCAAGGCCGGCAGCGTGCGCGACGGTGGCAGCTACGAAGCCCGCATGGGCGGCATCGCCTGCTGGAACGCCGTGATGGACGAGAACACCTATATGGTCAAGAAGTGGAATGAGTTCGTAGCTGCCTGACCATGAAGCTGCTGCCCGCCACCCTCATGAATCCGCTGTGCCGCTGCACTTGCCCCACTGGGCTGTTGTGCTGCCGCGTGTGGGCCCAATTCCCCTTATCCAGGGGATTCTCATGGCGGTGACGGCATCAGCCAATACAGGCAAATTGGCCAAGCCCGTCAAGCCGCCAGCCCCCGCCGGCAGTTTGTCGGCTTGGTGGCAGGCGGTGCCGCTGACGGCGGTGTTTGCACTGTTCTTTGTGGTGCCGCTGGCGCTGATTCTGATGGTCAGCTTCTGGGACTTCGATCAGTACCAGATGACGCCGGATTTCAGCTTCCAGAACTATCTGGCGGTGTTTGAAGGTTGCTTCGATTCGGGCGAGATGTGCGTCACCTTCAAAACCTATTTGTCCACGTTCAAGTTCTGCTTGCTGGTCTGGCTGATCACGCTGGTGATCGGCTTCACGGTGGCCTATTTTGTCGCCTTCCATGTGCGCAGCGGCACGATGCAGACGCTGCTCTTCGTGCTGTGCACCATCCCGTTCTGGACTTCCAACGTGATCCGCATGATTGCCTGGGTGCCGCTACTGGGCCGCAACGGGCTGGTCAATCAGGGGCTGGTCGGCAGCGGGCTGGTGAGTCAGCCGGTCGATTGGTTCTTGTTCTCTGATTTCTCGGTCGTGCTGGCGCTGGTGCATTTGTTCACCACCTTCATGATCGTGCCGATTTTCAACTCGATGATGCGCATCGATCGCAGCTTGCTGGAGGCCGCCAACGACAGTGGGGCGTCGGCCTGGCAGACGCTGTGGAACGTGATCATTCCGTTGTCGCGCACCGGCATCATCATCGGCTCCATCTTCGTGATCACCATCGTGATGGGCGACTTCGTGACGATCGGCGTGATGGGTGGCCAGCAAATTGCGTCGATCGGCAAGATCATCCAGGTGCAATCGTCCTACCTGCAGTTCCCCTTGGCTGCGGCCAACGCGATGATTCTGCTGGCGCTGGTCATGATGATCATCTGGGCGCTGACCCGCATGGTCGATATCCGCAAAGAGCTTTAGTAGGACTTACGCAAAACCGCTCCAGCGTCGTTCTTCCGCCTTGTCGTACAAGGCGTACTGCCTTTGGCGTCATGCCTAGCTGGAACAATTTTGCGTAAGTCCTATTTAGAACGTTCCAAAATCTTCCTCCATATGAATCGACGTCAACACAGTCCCGGTTTCTGGCTGCTGGCCCTGTTTTTTGCGGCCTACCTGCTGTTCCTTTACGGCCCGATGCTGGTCATCGTGATCCTGAGTTTTCAGGGCCCCGAGGGCGGCCTGACTTTTCCGCTGCGCGGCCTCTCGCTGCACTGGTTCTACAAGCTCGCCGAGGGCTTGGGCACGGTAGACATCGGCTCGGCCTTGCAGCGCTCGCTGGGCTTGGGCTTGACGGTGATGGTCTGCACCGTGGTGTTTTCGGTGCTGGCCGGCTTGGCTTTTCGCAAGAAATTTGCCGGTGCCAATGCGCTGTTTTTTGTCGTCATCGCCAGCCTGATCATGCCGTCCATCATTGTGTCGCTGGGTATAGGGTTGGAGTTCCGCTTGCTGGACAGCGGCATCAAGCAGGTACTGGAGTGGCTGGGCATGCAGGCCTCGCTTGAGACCTATGGCACAGCGATGGGCTTGTTCACCTCCGCCCTGGGCGCGCATCTGAGCTGGACGCTGCCGTTCGGCCTGTTGATCATGTTTGCCGTCTTCAACCGCTTCAACCCGGCCTACGAGGAAGCCGCGCGCGACCTGGGTGCCACGCCCTGGCAGAGCTTTCGCCATGTGGTGCTGCCGATGATTGCGCCTTCGCTGGTCGGCATAGCCATGTTCGGCTTCACGCTCAGCTGGGACGAAATTGCCCGCACCTCGCAAGCCATTGGCGACGTCAACACGCTGCCGCTGGAGTTGCAGGGCTTGACCACCACCGTCACCACACCGTCCATCTACGCGCTGGGCACGGTGACGATGGTGGTGTCCTTTTTGGTGATGGGGCTGACCTTGGGCTTGTCCCGCCTGCTAGCCAGCCGCCAGAAGGCCAAACGTGCAGGTTGAGCGGATGAGCATGAATACGGCTATAGAAGACCCGGTCGCGTTGACCGAGAACGAGATCTATGAGCGCATGGTCGCCACCATTCTCGATCACCGTTTGCCGCCCGGCACCAAGTTGATCGAAGACCGGCTGGCGACCGCGTTCGGGGTGTCGCGCACGCGCATCCGGCCGGTGCTGGTGCGCTTGGCCAATGAGCAGATCGTCGTGTTGACGCCGAACCGGGGGGCTACCGTGGCGCGGCCCACCGAACAGGAGGCGCGCGAGGTGTTTCAGGTACGCCGCATGATCGAGCCGACGCTGATCGAATGTTTCATCGACAACGCCAGCGCTGCCGACATTGCCACGCTGACCCAGTGCATTGCCGATGAAGAGGCGGCTCGCGCCAGCGGCGACATGCGGCGCGCCATCCGCCTGTCGGGCGACTTCCACCTGCACATTGCCAACGCTTCCCAACACCAGACCCTGGGGCGGATTCTGCGTGAGCTGGTGTCGCGGACCTCGCTGGTGCTGATGACTTACCGCGCCAACCCGCTGCTGACGCTGCCGCCGCTGAGTGCTTGTGGCTGCCAGGAACACCGCGCCCTGCTGAACGCGATCCGGCTGCGCGACCCGGCTGCGGCAGCGCGCTTGATGCTCGGGCATCTGCAGCAACTGGAATCGCAGTTGCAGTTTGCCGGGCCCGCTGCCGAGTTGCCTGATTTCATCTCCCTGTTTGGAATGTCCGATGCCTAGGCCGTTCAAAAAGGCCAAGCTGCTGGTGATCAACCCCAACACGTCAGCGTCGGTCACTGCGCTGTTGCAGCGGCATGCACAGCAGACGGCGGGCGAGGGCGTCGAGGTGCTCACCCGCACGGCCCGCTTTGGCGCGCCCTACATTGCCAGCGAGGCCAGTTACGCGGTGGCCGGGCACGCGGTGTTGGATGCCTGGGCCCTAGTTGGCAGCGAGCCTAGCGCCGCGCCCGAGGCGATCTTGATTGCCTGCTTTGGCGACCCCGGCTTGCTGGCGCTGCGCGAGTGCAGCACCGTGCCGGTGACCGGCTTGGCCGAAGCCTCGTTTGTGGAAGCGGCGCGGCTCGGGCGTTTCTGCATCGTGACCGGTGGCGCGCGCTGGCGGCCGATGCTGGAGCGGCTGGCCAACAACCTCGGGTTCGGCGAGCAGTTGGCGGGCATCCACACGGTGGAACAAAGCGGTGCCGAGTTGGCACGCGACCCGGCCGCTGCGCATTTGATTTTGTCCAAAGCCTGCGCTGAGGCGGCCAGCCGTTTTGGCGTCTCGGTGGTGATCCTGGGCGGTGCGGGCTTGGCCGGCATGGCCCAGGCCATTGCGGCCGAGACCGGCTTGCAGGTGATCGACAGCGTGGCCGCCGGTGTGCGCTATGCCTTGGACAGTCAGAACGGGCCCACCGCGCGCGCCGATGCCACCGGTCAGTTTGATTTTGATTTCGCCGGGCCCGAGCTGCCCCAAAACTTGAAGACCTGAGGAGGGTTGCCATGAGCCAGTCGGCCAAACAGATTGTGGAAGAGTTCCTGCGTGTCATCATGATTCCCGACCCGGTCGGTGCGCGTGCCTTTGTAGCGGCCGATTTACGCATCCGCTTCACCGGTGCCCGCGAGATGCGTGACCCGGCCGAATGCAGCGCTTTCAATGCCAGCCGCTACAAATGGGTGAAGAAGCGCTTCGAGCAGACCGATGTGGTGGTGGCTGAGCCCGACGCCAACGGCAGCATTAGCAGCAGCAATGACGCAGCCACCATCGTCTACAACATCGGAACGCTGTACGGCGAGTGGCTGGACGGCACGCCGTTCGAAGGCAATCGTTATGTGGACCGCTACGTCGTGCGCGGCGGCAAAATCGTGCAAATGGATGTGTGGAACGACAGCGCCGAACACCTGTTGCAGCGCGCCGGCTTGTGCGAGCCGTGGCTGCTTGCCCGCTGAGGTCGGGCGATGAACATGACGCAGCCCTTCCCGGCGATCCCCGACAGCGGTCGCTTCCCCTATCAGGCGATCCACCAGCGGCCCGCTTACCGCTGGCCCAACGGCGCGCGTCTGGCGGTGTATATCGGCTTCAACCTGGAGCACTTTGCTTTTGGTGCGGGGTTGGGCGCTTGCCTGGGCCCTGCCTCGCCGCAGCCCGATGTGCTGAACTACGCTTGGCGCGAATATGGCAACCGGGTCGGCGCCTGGCGCTGCCTGGAGTTGTTCGATCAATTGGCCCTGCCGACGGGCGCCATCATCAACACCGCGCTGTACGACCATTGCCCCGAGCTGGTTGAAGCGTTTGTCCGGCGCGGCGATGAGCTGATCGCCCATGGCCACAGCAATGCGCTGCGCCAGAGCGATTTGTCCGCCGAGCAGGAACTGGCCCTGTTACTGGGCTGCCGCGAGCGCATCGCGCAGCACAGCGGTGTGGCACCCACCGGTTGGCTCTCACCCTGGATTGCAGAAAGCCTCAGCACGCCCGACCTGCTGACCGAGGCCGGCTACCGCTACACCCTGAACTGGTGCCACGACGACCAGCCGACTCGCATGAGCACCCGCAGCGGGCAGACGCTCTGGGCCGTTCCCTACCCGCAGGAGCTGAACGACATCCCGATGATCATGGCGCGCCAACTGGACGCCAAGGATTTCGCCCAAATGATCATCGACAACTTCGATGAAATGCGCCTGCAGTCCGCCGCCCAGCCGCTGGTGATGGGCATCGCGCTCCACCCCTACATCGTCGGCCAACCGTATCGCTTGCGCCATTTGCGCCGCGCGCTTCAACACCTCTGCCAAGCCCGCGACGCCGGCGACGTATGGATCACCACGCCGGGCGCTATCTGCGCGCACGCAGAACAAGTCTTAAATGAGCGCTTGCCAGCACAAGCTGTCGTCAGCGGGGCTATCGGGCCTCGGATCACCCATTCAACCGCGCCAAGTGCCTAGCGACCTGTGCACGCACTTGTGCCGGTGCGGTGCCGCCGAGGATGTTGCGGGCGTTCAGCGAGCCGCGCAGCGATAGCGCTTCAAACACGTCGTCGCCAATGCGGGCGTCGAACTTCTGCAGCTCGGCCAGCGGCAGTTGTGACAGGTCGAGGCCCGTGCCCATCGCTGTTTTCACCGCATGGGCGACGATTTCATGGGCATCGCGGAAGGCCAAGCCCTTCTTGACCAAATAATCGGCCAGGTCGGTGGCGGTGGCATAACCTTTGGCCGCGGCGCGCTCCATCGCTTCCGGCTTGACGGTCAGCCCG
>CANFYD010000146.1 GCA_947450745.1 Burkholderiales bacterium | reverse complement strand
TGCCGTTGCCACGACCGAGCGGGCGGTGGGTGGAGGCGCGGAATGAAGCCGCAGGCCGGTGCACCGGGCGAGCAGGGAGAACAGGGCGAGCGGGCCGGCTTCCCGACCCTGCTTGAACAGGCAGAGGCGGCTTGCTGGCTGGAGTCCGGCGAGCGAGAGCTCGACGCCAGCCTGCTGCCGCCAGCCTTGCTGAAGCAAAAACTGCATGAATTGCGCGTCCACCAGATCGAGCTGGAGATGCAAAACGAGGAGTTGCGGCGCACGCAACGGGAACTTGAGGCCTCACGGGCCCGCTACTTCGACCTCTACGACCTGGCACCGGTCGGCTATTGCAGCATCAGCGAAGACGGCCTGATCTTGCAGGCCAACCTCAGCGCCAGCTTGCTGCTGGGTCCGACTCGGGTCGAGTTGCTGAAGCAACGGATCAGCCGCTTCATCCTGCGGGAGGACCAGGACAGCTACTACTTGCTGCGCAAAAAGCTGCTGAAGACCGGTGAAAAGCAGTCCTGCGAGTTGCGCATCCTGAAGGGTGACGGCAGCGTGGCCTGGGTGCAGATCGACGCGACGCTGGCCATCGATGAGCAAGCGCCTGCCGTGCTGCAAATGGTGCTGACCGAGGTGACAAAGGCCCGCCAACTGGAGGCCTCACGCTTGCAAATCGAAGGGCGCTACCGCAGCCTGATTGCCGAACTGCAGGTCGGCGTGGTGATCTCGTCGGCCAACTCTGAGATCGTGCTGAGCAACCAGGTCGCGCGCGACTTGCTGGACTTGAGCGACGACCAGTTGCTGGGCCGCAGCTCCTACGACCGGCGATGGAATGTGACCTATGAGGACGGCAGTGATTTCCCGCCGGCGCAGCACCCGGCGGTGCTCGCTGTAACCAACGCGGCACCGGTGCACAACGTGGTGATGGGCGTGTTCAGGCCCAGCTTGCAAGACCGGGTCTGGTTGCTGGTGACGGCCAACCCGCAGCTGAGCCCGGAGGGGCGGGTGCAGCAAGTGGTCACCACTTTTGTCGATGTGTCCGAGCGCCGCAAGGCCCAGCGCGTCGGGGTGGAGAGCCGCCAGCAATTGCACGGGCTGGTCGAGTCTGCGATGGACGCCATCATCACGGTGGACGATTCGCTGCGCATCGTGCTGTTCAATTCCGCCGCTTGCGTGATGTTCGGCGTGGCCGCAGAGCAGGTGCTGGGCACCGATGTCGAGCGCTTTTTGCCGGCCCGCTTTCGCCAAGGCCACAGCCAGCAGGTGCGCAGCTTTGGCGAACAGGGCCGCACGGCGCGCAGCATGGGCAAGCTGGGCTATGTGATGGCCTTGCGCGCCAACGGCGAGGAGTTCCCGGCCGAGGCCTCGATCTCGCATGTGGAGATCGAGGGCAAGAAGCACTACACGGCCATCATGCGGGACATCACCGCCCGCAAGCAGGCGCAAGAAGCGCTGGAGTCGTCGCTGCTGGAAAAAGAAGCGCTGCTGAAAGAAGTGCACCACCGGGTCAAGAACAACCTGCAGGTCATCAGCAGCTTGCTCAGACTGGAGGCCGGGCGCAGTGCCCAGCCGGACACCAAGTCGGTGCTGGGGGATATGCAGGGCCGCATCCGTTCAATGGCGCTGCTGCATGAAATGCTCTACCGCTCGGGCAACTTTGCGGCGGTCGATCTGGGCGTGTTCATCAAGCAATTGGCCAGCCAGGTGTTCCGCATGCAGACCAGCCAGCAGGGCAGCGTGCGCCTGCTGCTGGAGTTGGACTCGGTGCGGGTGGGCATGGACCAAGCAGCACCCTGCGGCCTGCTGGTCAATGAGCTGATTTCCAACAGCCTCAAGCACGGCTTCCCTGACGGCCGCAGCGGCGTGGTGCGTGTGGCGCTGCGGGCGGTGGGCGATGGGGAGGCCGCCGTCGCTGCCGGTTCAGGTGCCAGTTCAGGTTCAGGTGCCGAGGGCTGTGCCTGGCGCTTGAGCGTCAGCGACGACGGCGTCGGGCTGCCGGATGATTTTGTGCCCAACAGTGGGCAATCGCTGGGCCTGCTATTGGTGGAAGACCTGGCCCGGCAGCTGCATGGCCGGCTGGAGACCGAGCGGCACATCAGCAACAGCAACAGCAACAGCGGTGTCACTTTCTCGGTCACCTTCAAGCTGGACGCGCTGGACCTGCCGCCGGCTGAGCTGTGACGCCAGACGAAGATTTTTTGAACATAGGACTTTTCAATGCCTTTACCCGTTGCCAAGCCACGCATCCTGGTCGTCGAGGACGAAACCATCGTCGCCCGCGACATCAAGCTGCAACTGATCGAGCTGGGTTATCAGCCGGTCGGCCATGCCACCAGCGGTGAAGAGGCCTTGGTACTGGCGAGCGAGCTGAACCCGAACCTGGTGCTGATGGACATTCAACTGGCCGGCGCGCTGGACGGCATCGCCACCGCGCAGCTGATCCGCGAAAAGTTGGCGCTGCCGGTGGTGTTCTTGACCGCCTTTGCGGCCGACGACGTGCTGGCGCGCGCCAAGCTGACCGAGCCGTTCGGTTACATCCTGAAGCCGTTTTCAGAGCGCGAGCTGCGCACCGTGCTGGAGATGGCCCTGTACAAGCACCAGGCCGATGCGCGGCTGCGCGACACGACGAGCCAGCTGCGCGCGCTGTCGCGCCGGGTGCTGGAGGTGCAGGAGCTGGAGCGCCGCCGTGTCGCGCTGGAGCTGCACGACGAGCTGGGTCAATCGCTGACCGCCATCAAGATCAATTTGCAAGCACACGAGCGCTTCAAGAACCAGTCGCCTTCCGAGCTGAATGCCGAGAACATTCGCATCGTCGAGGAAGCCTTGCAACAGGTGCGGCGACTGGCGTTGGCCTTGCGGCCGTCGGTGCTGGACGACCTGGGCCTGGCCCCGGCCCTGCGCTGGCTGGCCGAGCAGACGGTGACGCGCAGCGGGCTGGTGGTGCAAGTCCACCCGTCGCTGCCGGTGCTGCGCATTGCCGCCGAGATCGAAACCGTCTGCTTTCGCATCGTGCAAGAAGCGCTGACCAACATCGTTCGCCATGCCAAAGCGACTCGGGTAGAGATCGACGTGCGACAGGACGGCGACCTGCTGCGCTTGAGCGTGCAGGACGACGGCTGCGGCTTTGACTGGCGCGCGATGAAGCAACGTGCGCTGGCCGGTGCCAGCATCGGCATCCTGGGCATGCAGGAACGCGCCGCGCTGGTGGGCGGGCAGATCGACATCGATTCATCGGTAGGGCGCGGTTGCACGGTGCGCTTTCGCTGCCCGCTGATGCTGCGCGATCAAACCGACGGGCTGCTGCCGGGAGCGTTGCTGTGATGCATCCCCTGACTTTGATGCCGGTCACCGTCTTGCTGGCCGACGACCACACGCTGGTGCGCGCCGGCCTGCGCAAGCTGCTCGAAGCGATGCCCGAGGTCCAAGTGGTGGGCGAGGCGGCCGACGGCTTGGCCCTTTTGACGCTGGCCGACCAACTGCGCCCGCAACTGGTCTTGATGGACATCGCCATGCCGGGCCTGAACGGGCTGGAGGCCACCGCCCGCTTGCTGCAGGCCTGGCCGGCCACGCGGGTGATCATTCTGTCCATGCACCAGACCGAGGAATACGTGCGCCAAGCGCTGCGCAGTGGCGCAGCCGCCTACATCTTGAAAGACGCCGCCCCGACCGAGCTGGAGCGCGCCATCAAGGCAGTGCTGCGCGGTGAAACCTACCTCTGCGCCCAGGTCTCCAAGGGCGTGATGAGCGATTACGTGCAGCGCTTGCGCAATGACGAGCAACCCGGTGTGCCGCTGACGCCACGCCAGCGCGAGGTGCTGCAACTGATCGCCGAAGGCCACAGCAGCAAGGAAATCGCCCGCCTGCTCGACCTCTCCGTCAAAACCGTGGACACCCACCGCAGCCAGTTGATGCGGCAATTGGACATCCACGAAGTGACCGGCCTGGTCCGCTATGCGATCCGTGCCGGCTTGATTTCGATGGACAGTTGACGGCACGCATCTCGTCGGGCGGGTCGCGATCCGCGTCGTGCCGGGGCGGGGCGGGGCACCGGGGCGGGGCGCGTGACTGCATCACTCGAACTGGTCGGGGATTTGCCGCTTGTTCAAGGTCTCAGGTGTTTCCCTGCTTCCATCTCAGGTATCAGGCCGATAGCGCAGCGCGGCCGAGGTTTTTAGAGTGGGGCTATGTTGAATGCCCGACCTCTCACCTCTTTCAGTACCGACGGCCCGCCCGCCCGCAAGCCCAGTTTTTGGGCGCGCTGGTTTGCGCGTCGACCTGCGGGCGCAGCCCTGCAGGCCACCAGCAGCGCCAGCCCGTCCAGTGAGTTGGGCGCGCGCTTGGGTGAAGCCGCCGTGATCTGGACCGGCCACTTGGAGCTGGCAAAGAACCAGACTCAGGCGGCCACCGCCGAGCTCTTGCAAGGCTTCACCAGCATCCTCGACCAACTGGACGAAATCACCGGTGACGAGGGGGCTAGCCAAGCGCGCAGAAGCAGCAAAAACAGCAGCAGCAGCACCGGCCAGATCCTGAATCAGCGGGCGGCCTTGCTGGAGCAATGCGAGACGAGGCTGCGCGGCCTGATCGACAACTTTCACGGTTTTGTCGCGTCGCGCGAGCAGGTGATGGCGTCGGTGCGCTCGCTGGCCGGCACCGGCCAGGGTTTGCTGACGCTGGTGGAAGAGGTGGAGCGGCTGGCCCGGCAGACCAATCTGCTGTCGATCAACGCCGCCATCGAGGCGGCCCGAGCCGGCCCGAGCGGACGCGGCTTTGCGGTGGTGGCGGCCGAGGTGCGGCGCTTGTCGACCGAGTCCGGCCAGACCGGCAAACACATCGAACACCAGGTGCAGGACTTTGGCCAGCGCATGAGCAACGCGCTGGGCCAGGCGGCCAGCCTGAGCGAGCAAGACGGCAGCGTGATCGCCCGGTCGGAGCTCACCATCAACGAAGTGGTCGCCCAAGTGGACGCGACGGTGGCGCAGCTGAATCAGCGGGCGCTTGACCTGGCGGCACGCGGCGCGGTGGTGCGCGGCCATGTGCAGCAGTTGATGGTGGCGTTCCAGTTTCAAGACCGGGTGCAGCAGATTCTGGATCAGGTCGGTGACTCGATCGTGGCAGCCGTCAGCCGGCTGCAGACCGGGCTGGCCCAGGACCGCGTGCCGAGCGCCGACGAATGGGCGGCACTGCTGCGCCAGGGCTACACGACGCTGGAACAGCATGGCGGCCGGGCCAACAGCGCCAGCCCCAACACCCTGCCGGACAACGCCGGTGCCGCGTCAGCCTCCGACGAAACGACTTTCTTTTGACGCACACACAGACCCATGGCAAAAATCATTTTGATCGTCGACGACTCCAGCTCCATGCGCACGGTGGTGAGGATCGCGCTGGAACGGGAGGGTTACCAGGTGATCGAGGCGGGCGACGGGCGCGAGGCCTTGCTGCTGCTGGAACGCACGCCCAAGGTGCACTTGATCGTCAGCGACGTCAACATGCCGAACATGAACGGCTTCGAGTTCGTGACCCAGGTCAAGCTGCACGCGCGCCACAAATTTGCGCCGGTCATCATGCTGACCACCGAGGTGGACGACGCCAAGAAGCAACAAGGCCGCACGGCCGGTGCCAAGGCCTGGATCGTCAAGCCGTTCAAGCCGCCGCAGCTGCTCGACGCGGTCTCCAAACTGATCTTGCCCTAGTGTCGTGACCCGGAGCCCCCATGCAAGCCGAGCTTTGCCTCCCCAGCGAATTGACGATTTACACGGTGACCGAACTGCGCCAGCAGTGCTTGTCCGTCTTGAACACCTTGCAGGACGGGTCGCCGTGCTCTGCCGCCAGCGTGGCTGACCACGGCGAGGCGGCCTTGCCGGCTTATTTCACCGTCGATGCGGCCGCCGTGGTCGAGGTGGACAGCGCCGGTGTGCAATTGCTGTTGGCCCTGTCGACCGAACTGGCCGGGCTGCGCCGAGCGCTGCTGTTGCTGAACCCGAGCGCCCCGCTGACCGCCGCGCTGGAGTCGCTGGGTCTGGGCGAGCTGTTGGGGCAAAGCGCTGAACCGGAGGCCCTGCAATGAGTCAAAAAGCCTACGACGACAGTTTCATTGTCGAAGCCCTGCCGGCCTTCATCAGCGAGGCGCAGGAGCAGACCGATGCGCTGGAGCAACTGCTGTTGCAGCTTGAAGATGCGCCGGATGACCGCGAGCTGCTGGACGCGTTGTTCCGCTGCGCCCACACGGTGAAGGGCTCGGCAGGCATCTTTGGCCTGGGCGACGTGGTCAGCTTCACCCACCATGTGGAGACGCTGCTGGACTTGCTGCGTGACGGCAGCCTCGGCCTGACGCCGGACCTCAGCACCTTGCTGCTGCAAAGCAACGACCAGATCAGGCAGCTGGTCGCGGCTGCTGCGCAACCGGCTCAGCACGAATCGCCTGACTCGGCCGCTGCCGAGCTTGATCGCGCAGCCCTCGTGCAGCGGCTGCAAACCGCCAGCGGTATCGCACCCGAGCCAGCGCCCGACCCGCAACTGGCGCTGGCGGCCAGCAACCTGCCGTGCTGGCATCTGTCGGTGCAGTTCGGTGCGGACACCTACCGCAACGGCATGGACCCGCTGGCGATACTCAATTACGTGCGCGGCCTGGGCAGCATCACGCACTTGGTTTGCGATGCCACGGCCGTGCCCTCGCTGCAAGGCCTGGACCCGGAGAGTTGCCACCTCAGTTTCGACTTCAACTTGCTCAGCACGGCAAGCCGCGCGGAGATTGAATCGGCTTTCAGCTTTGTGCGCGAGGACTGCACGCTGCGCCTGACCGAACCGGGCCAGCCCTTGCAAGACTTTGCCGAGCGGCTGGAAGCGATACCGGACAAACCGCTGCTCGGCGACCTTTTGCTGGCGGTGGGGGCCGTGACCCCAACGCAATTGGCGCAAGGCCTGAAAACTCAGGAGCAGTCGGCTGCCGCCGTGGGCCACGCCCCGCCGCTGGGCGAGATTTTGCACAAGCACATCGGCTTGCGGCCCCAAGTGGTGGCCGCCGCGCTGCAAAAGCAGGCCAAGCACCGCGACACCGGTGTGAGTGGTTCCGGGACCAACGCGGCCGACGACAACCGCTTTATCCGCGTGGAAGCACAGCGGCTCGACGAAGTGATCGACCTGCTGGGCGAACTGGTCACCGCCAGCGCCGGGGGCTTGTTGCTGGCCCGGCAGAGCAAGCAACGCGCGCTGCTGGAAGCGAACCAGCAGATCAGCCGCTTGATCAGCGACATCCGCAACGGCACGCTGCAATTGCGCATGGTGCCGATCGGCGAGACCTTTGCCCGCTTCCGGCGCGTCGTGCGCGACACCGCCGCCGAGCTGGGCAAGGACGTGCACCTGGAGATCATCGGCGGCGACACCGAGCTGGACAAATCGGTGGTCGAAAAAATCGCCGACCCGCTGATGCACTTGGTGCGCAACGCGCTTGATCACGGGCTGGAAACACCGGCGCAACGCGACGAAGCCGGTAAAACGGGGCAGGCCAAGCTGACGCTGTCGGCCTGCCACGAAGGCGGCGGCATTCTGATCCGCATTTTGGACAACGGGCGCGGCATTCAGCGCGACCGGGTGTTGGCCCGCGCCTGGGAGCGCGGCTTGGTCGAGCCGGGCGTGACGCCGGCCGATGAGGACATCCTGAAGCTGATTTTCGAGCCCGGTTTTTCGACCGCCGAGAAGGTCACCAACCTGAGCGGCCGCGGTGTCGGCATGGACGTGGTGCGGCGCAATATCGAGCAATTGCGCGGCTCCATCATGCTGGGCAGCGAGCCGGGGCAGGGCTCCAGCATAGACATCCGCCTGCCGCTGACGCTGGCCATCATCGACGGCTTCCTGGTCGGCGTCGGACCGTCCAAATTCATTTTTCCGCTCGAAGCGGTGGTCGAGGTGATTGAAAACCGGCCCACCGCCACCGCGCTGGACGCACGCGGCCGCAGCGTGGTGGAGCTGCGCGGCCAGGTCTTGCCGGTGGTCAGCTTGCGCACGCTCTATGCCTTGGAAGCGCAGCCAGTGGAGCGCAGCAGCGTGGTGGTGATACGGGCCGGCACGCGCCGCTTCGGCGTGATGGTGGACACGCTGC
>CANFYD010000145.1 GCA_947450745.1 Burkholderiales bacterium | reverse complement strand
CCGCTAAGAGGGGATCGCCTTTGAATCACCGGCGTCCGCTTCTGCAGCGGCGTCGGTTTCGTTTTTTGGGCGACAGGACAGCTGGATGGGACATGCCGGGAATTTGGGGTTCGTGACCCCGCAGCGACTCAAGTTTGACCAGACGCTGCCGCTGCGCAGCGGGGCCACCTTGTCCGATTACGAACTGGTCTACGAGACCTACGGCGAGCTCAACGCCGAGCGCAACAACGCCGTGCTGGTCTGCCACGCGCTCAACGCCAGCCACCACCTGGCCGGCCATTACGAGGGCAAGGCGAACAGCGAAGGCTGGTGGGACAACCTGATCGGCCCCGGCAAACCGCTGGACACCGACCGCTTCTTCGTCATAGGCGTCAACAACCTCGGCTCCTGCTTCGGCTCGACCGGGCCTATGCATGTGAACCCGGCCAGCGGCCAGGTCTACGGTGCCGACTTTCCGGTCGTCACCGTGCAGGACTGGGTCGATGCACAAGCGCGCTTGCTCGATGCGCTGGGCATCACGCAACTGGCCGCCGTGCTGGGCGGCTCGCTCGGCGGCATGCAGGCGCTGGACTGGTCGCTGCGCTATCCGCAGCGGCTGCGGCACTGCATCGCCATCGCCACCGCGCCCAATTTGTCGGCGCAGAACATCGCGTTCAACGAGGTGGCGCGCCGCGCCATCATCACCGACCCCGACTTCCACGGCGGCCATTACGCCCAGCACAACGCCATACCGAAGCGCGGCTTGCGCGTGGCGCGGATGATCGGCCACATCACTTATTTGTCCGACGACGCGATGGAAGCCAAGTTCGGCCGTGAGCTGCGCGCCGCCGAGCTGAGCTATTCCACCCAGGAGATCGAGTTTCAGATCGAAAGCTATTTGCGCTATCAGGGCGACAAATTCAGCGAGTACTTTGACGCCAACACCTATTTGCTGATCACCCGCGCCCTCGACTACTTTGACCCGGCGCGCGAACACGGCGGCGACCTGAGCCGTGCTTTTGCCAGCGCCACCTGCAAGTTCTTGCTGGCCAGTTTTTCTACCGACTGGCGTTTTGCCCCGGCCCGCTCGCGCGAGATCGTCAAGGCCTTGCTGGACAACAAGCTCGACGTGTCCTATGCCGAGATCGACGCGCCGCACGGCCACGACGCGTTTTTGCTCGAAGACCCGCGCTACCACGGCGTCTTGCGCGCCTATTTCTTGCGCATCGCAGGGGAGTTCCAATGAGCAGCTTGTCGGTGATGAAGGCCATCGCGGCGCTGGTGCCGGCCGGTTCCCGGGTGCTCGACCTCGGCTGCGGCACCGGCGAGTTGCTCGCCTATCTGCAAGAACACAAGGGCTGCACCGGTTACGGCGTGGAGCTGGACGACGCCAACTTGCTGGCCTGCGTGCAGCGCGGCGTCAACGTGATTCAGCTGAACCTGGAAGAGGGCTTGTCCATCTTCGAGGACCAAAGCTTCGACGTGGTGCTGCAACTGGAAACGCTGCAGCACCTGCGCAATACCGAAGGCATGCTGCGGGAAACGGCGCGGGTCGGCCGCATCGGCATCGTCAGCTTCCCCAACTTCGCCCACTGGCCGAACCGTCTGCAAGTGATGCTGGGCCGCATGCCGGTGACGCGCGTGCTGCCCTATGAGTGGTACGACACGCCGAATATCCGCGTCGGCACCTTCGCCGACTTTGAAATACTGGCCCGCAAAAACCGCCTGCGCATCCTCGACAGCTTCGGCATCCAGCACGATCAAGCGGTGCGGACTTTTCCCAACCTGATGGCCAGCATGGCCGTCTTCAAGTTCGACCGCGGGTGAGAAGCTGAGCCCAATTCAGGCCCCTGGCGGTGCCGGCGTTCGCGGAGAAGCGGCGTTTTTGCCGGCTCTGCACTTGTCGATTCTTCATTTGTAGGGCGGGTCGCGACCCGCGTCTTGCCAGCTGTGGCGCCCTTGTGGCACCCGTGTTGCGCCAAGCCAGCTCAGGTTCGCACTTCGCTGCCTGGCCGGAATCGCTCGCGGGTCCAGACCCGCCCTACGAGGCCAAAGTCGGCCCGATCTGTTTTGTTTTTTGATCGCTGCTCAAGCCGCCGCCGAACGCGACTTGCCTGCGGCCTCGCCGCGTTCATACACCCGGTTGGCGCGGCCGACCAGCAAGGGGTCGAGTTCGCCGAGCTTGGACAAGTCCTTGTTGGTGTAGGGCAGCTGCTGCAGCACATGGCGCATGGCGTTCAGGCGCGCGCGCTTTTTGCAGTCCGACTTGACCACCGTCCAGGGTGCTTCGGCAATGTCGGTGTGGAAGAACATCGCCTCTTTAGCCTGGGTGTAGCTGTCCCATTTGTCCAGTGACGCGAGGTCGATCGGGGACAGCTTCCACTGCTTCAGCGGGTGCGCCTCGCGTTCCTTGAAACGGCGCTTTTGCTCGGCGCGGCTGACCGAGAACCAGAACTTGACCAAGTGCGTGCCGCTGCGCACCAGGTTGCGCTCGAACTCGGGGGCTTGGCGCATGAACTCGGTGTATTCGTTGTCGCTGCAAAAGCCCATCACCCGTTCGACCCCGGCGCGGTTGTACCAGCTGCGGTCGAACATCACGATCTCGCCGGCGGTCGGCAGGTGTTGCACATAGCGCTGAAAGTACCACTGGCCGCGTTCCACTTCGCTGGGCTTTTCCAAGGCCACCACGCGGGCACCGCGCGGGTTCAGATGCTCCATATAGCGCTTGATCGTGCCGCCCTTGCCGGCAGCGTCGCGGCCTTCAAACAGGATCACCACCCGCTGACCGGTGGCCTTGACCCAGGCCTGCAGCTTCAGCAGCTCCACCTGCAATTGGTATTTCTGGCGCTCGTAAGCCTTGCGCGACATCAGGTGCTTGTACGGGTAGCCGCCGCGCCGCCAGTCGGCGGACAACTCGTCGTCCAAGCCGGCACCGTTGTCCTCGGCGTTCTGCAGTTCCTGCAACAGCGCTTGGCGCAGTGCGGCTGCATCGTCCGGCGACGCACCCGCCACCATCGCCCGCACCGAGCTGGCCAGCGCGCCCGTGCCCGCGTGCGCCACGACGTCCTTCAGCGCTTCCAGTTCGCGCGCCTGCGCGACGGCGACCGCTTCCCTCACCACTTGCCGGCCGATGCGTTTCGGGTCCGTCGTGCCCGTCGTGTCGCCACTGCGGCTGCGCCTGGCCTTGGGCACTTTGGCAGCAGCTTTGGCCGCACTGGCGGCGACTGAGCTGCGTTTGGCTTTGGTAGGTGCGGGCGCGGGCGCTTGCTTGGGCTTGGGCGTGATGTGGCGAGAAGCGGTCTTCATGGCGAGGCGCGATTGACGTTGAGGTAGGCGTTCACGTTCTCATTGCGCAACCCGGCTGTCCTTGACGCAACTCAAGCGAATGCGCGCTGCAACGCCTCGCGCTGCCCGTCATGCGACTTATGTCACAGCGGCCCACGCCGCATGGCGGTCGTCGGCCACGTAGCCACGTAGGGCGGGTCGCGACCCGCGGGCTCTTTTGGCATTTGCCGTGACGTGCCGACATGAGCTGGCGCATGGCGCAACGCGGCTGCCACCGTCGGCCGCACGCGGGTCACGCCCGCCCGACCGACACTTCAGGTCCGTGAGGATTCCCAGCACCCGACCAACGACCAACGACCAACGACCAACGGCGGCCACGCGGTAAAAAGCTCGCGCCCTGTCAGATGACGAAGCGGCCCAGCCGCACCATCGTGTTGCCCGGCAAGCCGTGTTTCAGGCTGGGCATCACCAGCACGGTGTCGTCAAAGCTGGTTTTGAAGACGGTGTCGCCGTCCTGCGCGAACGGCGTGCCCGCTTTGGCGATCACGTCCAAGCCGCGTACCGGCTTGAGGAAGTGGAAGTCGCGGCTCAGCGCAGTCACCGCCTCGTTGACCCGGATGGTGTGCTGCTGGGCCGGCAGCGGCAGGCGCAGCCGGGGCGCGGCCCAGGCCTCATCGACCATGCCGGTGAGGCGCAAAAAGCGCACCAGGCTGTCGATCGCCACGTCGGCGGAGGAGCGCTCCCAGTGCTGGCCGCACTCGATCAGCAGGGCGTTGCGCGGGCTGGCCGGGTCGCCAAAGCCGCCACGGTCACGCATGCGCAGGCCGGACGGGTGGCCGGTGTCGATCAGCAAGTCGCCCGGCATGCCCAGCTCGCGCGCAAACGCCGCGCCCTTGTCCAGCAGGCCGCAGACCATCAGCGGCCGGCAAGCGTCCTGCATCGAATGGATGTCGAGCAGGAAGTCGGCGCTGTCGACAAACGGCTGCAACTGCCGCGCGCGTCGCAGTTCGGCCGAGTCCCCGGAGCCGAACAGCACGTCGTCGGCCCAGACGCGGTTCAAGTCCTCGTCCACATAGCGCGAATCGCTCGGGTCGCTCGCATCAAAGCGCTGGTAGGCCTGCACATTGGCAAAGCTCAAAATCAACCGGCCGACCAGGGGCTGCACCGGCCCCTGCCGGAACAACCAATCCAGTGCAATCGCGCCGCACAGCTCATTGCCATGGGTCAGCGCCTGCACCATCACCGTCGGCCCGGGCCGCCCGGAGTCCAGCAGATGCACATAGTCCACGCCGCTGGCGCTGGTCTGGTAGGCGGTAAGGTCGGGCGGGGTCAGTTCGATCAGCATGGGGTCGGGGTCCGGTGGGCAGTGAGAAGGGCAGTGAGAAAGGCAGTGAGAAAGGCAGTGAGAAGGGCGGGGGCGAACCCCAATCATGCACGGCATTACTGAGTGGCAGGTGCCGGGCGCGGGCGGCGCAGCAACACGAACGCCGCTGGAATCACGAACAAGGACAGCAACGGCGCGGTGATCATGCCGCCAAGCATCGGCGCGGCGATGGGGCTCATCACCTCCGAGCCGGTGCCGCTGCCCCAGACGATGGGCAGCAGGCCGGCCAGGATGACCGCCACCGTCATCGCCTTCGGCCGCACCCTCAGCACCGCGCCTTCACGGATCGCATCAAGCAACACGGCGACGCTCAAGAGCTGGCCTGCACGCAAACGGTCTTCCAGCGCATGACGCAAGTAAATCAGCATCACCACACCAAATTCGGCCGCTACCCCGGCCAGCGCAATGAAACCGACGCCGGTAGCAATCGACAGGTGAAACCCCATCAGGTAGAGAAACCAGATGCCCCCGGTCAGCGCGAACGGCAGCGTGCCCATGACCAAGGCCGCTTCGTCAAGGCGCTTGAAGGTCAGATAGAGCAGCACCAGAATAATCACCAGCGTCACCGGCACCACCAGCTTGAGCTTGGCGTTGGCGCGCTCCAGATATTCGAACTGCCCCGAGTAGCTCAGGCTGATGCCGGGCTCCAGCTTGACGGCGGCGGCCACCGCAGCGCGCAAGTCCTGGGCCACCGCCGCCAAATCGCGCCCGCGCACGTCGATATAAACCCAACCGGAGGGCCGAGCGTTCTCGCTTTTCAGCATCGGCGGCCCGTCGGTGATGCTGATTTTGGCCACCATGCCCAGCGTGATCTGCTGGCCCTGGCGGGTCAGCAGCGGCAGTTGCCGGAGCTTCTCCGGCGAGTCGCGCCACTCGCGCGGGTAGCGCAGATTGATCGGGAAGCGCGCCAGGCCTTCGACCGTTTCGCCCACGTTTTCGCCGCCGATGGCACCGGCCACGACGGCTTGCAGCTCGGCCATGCTGAGGCCGTAACGGCCGGCGGCCACGCGGTCGATGTCAACGTCGAGGTAGCGCCCGCCGGTCAAGCGCTCCGCCAGCGCCGAGCTGACGCCTGGCACCGTCTTGGCGACCCGCTCGACGGCGGCGGCCACGCGTTCAATCGCCACCAAATTGGTGCCGCTGACCTTCACGCCGATGGGGCTCTTGATGCCGGTGGCCAGCATGTCGATGCGGTTGCGTATCGGCGGAATCCAGATGTTCGAGAGGCCGGGAATCTGCACCGCTTGGTCCAGCTCGGTGATCAGTTGCTCCGGCGTCAGGCCGGCCCGCCATTGCTCGCGCGGTTTGAGCTTGACCGTCGTCTCGAACATCTCCAGCGGTGCCGGATCGGTGGCCGTTTCGGCACGCCCAGCCTTGCCGAACACGCGCTCCACTTCGGGCACCGTCTTGATCAGGCGGTTGCTGAGCTGCAGCAGCTCGGCCGCCCGCTGGGCCGACAAGCCGGGCAGGGCGGTCGGCATGTAGAGCAAATCCCCTTCGTCAATGCTGGGCAGGAACTCACCGCCGAGCCGGGACAGCGGCCAAGCGGTGGTGGCCAGCACCAGCACGGCCAAGGCCAGCGTGGTCTTGGGCCGGTGCAGCACCCATTCCAGCGCCGGGCGGTAAACGGCGATCAAGCTGCGGGTGAGCGGGTTTTTTTGTTCGGCGGGAATGCGCCCGCGTATCCAATAACCCATCAGCACCGGAATCAACGTGACGGACAACCCGGCCGCCGCCGCCATCGCATAGGTCTTGGTGAAGGCCAGCGGGCCGAACAGCCGGCCCTCTTGCGCTTCCAGCGTGAACACCGGGATGAAGGACAGCGTGATGATCATCAGCGAGAAGAACAGCGCCGGCCCGACCTCTTCCGCCGCTGCGGTGATGACCTCCCAGCGCTCGGCCCCAAGCAACTCGCGATCCGGGTGCGCATGCTGCCAAGACTCCAGCTTCTTGTGGGCGTTTTCTATCATCACCACGGCCGCATCGACCATCGCGCCGATGGCGATGGCGATGCCGCCCAGCGACATCATGTTGGCGCTGATGCCCTGGTAATGCATCACCACAAAGGCCGCCAGCACGCCCAGCGGCAAGGAGATGATGGCCACCAGTGCCGAGCGCAAATGCCACAGAAAGACCACACAGACCAGCGCCACGACGATGAATTCCTCGACCAACTTGGCGCTCAGGTTGGCGATGGCGCGCTCGATCAGCGCGCTGCGGTCGTAGGTGGTGATGATCTCGACGCCCTCGGGCAGGCTGGGCTGCAGCTCGGCCAGCTTTTGCTTGACCGCCGCGATGGTGGCTTGCGCGTTCTTGCCCGAGCGCAGGATCACCACGCCACCGGCCACTTCGCCTTCCCCGTCCAGCTCGGCGATGCCGCGCCGCATCTCGGGCCCTATCTGCACGCTGGCCACCTCGGCCAGCCGTATCGGCACGCCGCTGCGCGCGGCCAGCGGAATGGCGCGGAAGTCATCCAGCGTCTTCAGATAGCCACCGGCCCGCACCATGTACTCGGCCCCGGCCAGCGTCAGCACCGAGCCGCCGGCTTCTTGGTTGTTGGCCAGCAGCGCCTCTTTGACTTGGGCCAGCGTGATGCCGTAGGCCGCCAACTTGAGCGGGTCCGGCAGCACCTGGTATTGCTTGACCATGCCGCCCACCGAGGCCACCTCGGCCACGTCTGGCAGGCTTTTGAGCTCGAACTTCAAAAACCAGTCTTGCAGCGCCCGCAACTGGGCCAGATCATGCTTGCCGCTGCGGTCCACCAAGGCGTACTGAAAGATCCAGCCGACGCCGGTCGCATCGGGCCCGAGCGCGGTCTTGGCCGTGGCCGGCAGCCGCCCCTGCACTTGGTTCAGGTACTCCAGCACGCGCGAGCGCGCCCAGTACAGATCGGTGCCGTCCTCGAACAAGACGTAGACAAAAGAGTCCCCGAAGAACGAGAACGCGCGGACTGTTTTGGCACCCGGCACCGACAACATCGTGGTCGCCAGCGGATAGGTGACCTGGTTTTCGACGATCTGCGGTGCCTGGCCGGGGTAACTGGTGCGGATGATCACCTGCACATCGGAGAGGTCGGGCAGGGCATCGATCGGTGTGTTGCGCACGGCCCAGATGCCCCAGCAGGCGATCATCAGCGCCGCCATCAGCACCAGCAAGCGGTTGCCGACCGACCAGCGGATCAGCCGGGCGATCACCGCTTGCCTTTCGCTTGGCCGTCGGCGCTGCTCGCCGCTTGGGCTGACGCTTGGGCCGCCGTGAAAGGCGTGATGGGCGTGATGGGTGTGATGGGTGTGATGGCGGTGATGACGTAGTCGTCGCCTTGCTGGATGAAGCTGAACTGCACGCGCTGCTGCGGCTGCAACCCCGTTTTCAGCTTGGCATCGCTGAGCTTGAAGCCCATGGTCATGGCCGGCCATTGCAAGGAGGCGACCGGCGCGTGCTGCAAGGTCAGCTCATCACCGCTGATGGCGGTGATCGTGCCGGTGGTGCGGT
>CANFYD010000144.1 GCA_947450745.1 Burkholderiales bacterium | reverse complement strand
CGAATGCTAGACGTTAAAGACCGAGTTGCGGGCATGGGTACCGGTAAATTAGGAGGGTGATAACCCTTGAAATATTCGTTTTATTAATACTGACTTAATTAAAGTAGCGGTAAACCCGCGTTGTAAAAAATTCTCTATATCCTTTTCGGCGCCGGATATTGGTGTGCGAATGGTGCTCTTAGGGTTCGGCTGAGTGCCTCCGCGTGCACAGGCCGTGACACGCGCTACTGCGCCAACTCGGCACGCGCCATCTCAATCTCCAAGCACTCGACGGCGTCCAGCGGAGCGCAAGCGGCAGCGTCGGCGTAGAGCGCTTCGGCTTGCTTCATGCGCTTGTCCCCTTCCAGCATCACCAGACCATTGGCGCGCTCGATCATGGCGATGGCGCTGCCGGGATTCAAGGCCATGGCTTGCTCGAACATTTGCAAGCCGGTGGCGCAGTCGGCACCCTGGGTGCGGCCCAGCAATTTGCCCACCTTGGCGATCACTTCAGAATGAAAAGCACCCAGCGCAATGTGGGCGTCGGCATGCCGAGGGGCCAAGGCGATGGTGGTTTCAAGGGCGGTCTTGACCTTGCTGCCCAAACCCTGAGCCAAGGCCTTGGCAATGCTGATGCCCTGGCCGTAGCGGCCGAGCGCATAGGCTCGCCAGTAAAAAGCATTCGGGTTGGTCGGTGTCGCCGCTTGTTGGCTTTCGGCCCGCTGCGCCACGTCCAGAAACATCTCCAGCTTGGCTTTTTCCCTGGGCTCCAGATAGTTGGCATAGAGCGCCTGTGACTTGTTGGCCACGCAAACACCGGCGGGGCCGGCTGCCAGGCCGGCCTCGAAAGCGGCTTGAAATTCACCCGCATGGAACAGCCTCCAGGCCTGCACCACGGCGGCATCGGGGGGCCAGGGCTCCGCGTCGCCGGCATGCAAACGCGGCCATTTCCTTTTCAGGCTCGCCGCCGTGTACCGAAAGGGTTCGTTGTCGTAGGGGAAGGGAGTCCATGAGGCCATGGTGATCACCAGTTCAGGTTTGGTATTTGCCCGCCAGAGCAAATAGATGCTCCTTCGAGACCGGCTCCAGATAGGGCAGCAACAGGCTCAGCAGATGGAACGCGCCGCGCATCAGGGCGGCACCGGCCAACTCGGGTTCGAGCGCGTGGCGCGGGTCGCGCACATATTCAAAGCTGAGCCAATAGCTCAACAGCACCACCATCGAGTCGGCGCAGGGCCCGGCTTCGCGCGCGCTCATGCTCAACACGCCGCCGTATTTCAGGCCCGCCAGCACTTGACGCACCGCTTGTTCTTTGCTGGCCATCACGCGCTGGAAGTCCAGCTCCAGTCGCCGATTCTTGGACAGCAGGTCGTTCAGGTCGCGGTACAGAAAGCGGTGCTTCCAGATCAGCTCGTACAGCATGTGAAAAAACAGCCAGGCGTCTTCCACATGGCGAACGCTGTCGGCGGCGGCCAGCAATTTGTTCAGCGCCGTCTCGTAGCGCTTGAACAGGGCGTTGATCAATTCGTCCTTGGCCGGGTAGTGGTAGTACAAATTGCCGGGGCTGATGCGCATTTCGGCCGAAATCAGGGTGGTCGAAACGTTCGGCTCGCCGAAGCGGTTGAACAGCTCCAGTGCGACTTCCAGAATGCGCTCGGCAGTGCGGCGGGGCGGCTTTTTTGTGGCCATAGCTAAGGTGTCTCCTGCGCGGATTCTGGCACCGCGAGCGCCCCTGTCTGTAGGGGAAAAGGCGGTGTTGCGGCCTTCGCCGAGCAAGTCCCTGCGGGCATTCTTACAATGCTTGGCTATGCACCCTTCCGCCTCTGCCGGCTCTCAGCCCGCCATTTCTTTCCAAAACGTCAGCAAAACCTATCGCGGGGGGCAGTTCAAGGCCCTGGATGGGGTGTCGTTCGATATCGCCCAGGGCGAGTTCTTTGGTCTGCTGGGCCCCAACGGTGCCGGCAAAACCAGTCTGATCAGCATTCTGGCCGGCTTGGCCAGCGCCACGGGCGGGCGGGTGCTGGTCAAAGGGCATGACGTGGTGAGCGACTACGCGGCGGCGCGCAGTGCGCTGGGCATCGTGCCGCAAGAGCTGGTGTTCGACCCGTTTTTCACCGTGCGCGAGTCGCTGCGGATTCAGGGCGGGTACTTCGGCGTTCACAACAACGACGCCTGGATCAACGAGTTGTTGGAAAACCTGGGGCTGGCCGACAAGGCCGACGTCAATATGCGCCAACTGTCCGGCGGCATGAAGCGGCGGGTGCTGGTGGCGCAAGCGCTGGTGCACCGCCCGCCGGTGATCGTGCTGGACGAGCCGACCGCCGGTGTCGACGTGGAGTTGCGCCAGACGCTGTGGCAATTCATCGCCCGCTTGAACCGCGAAGGCCACACGGTGCTGCTGACCACCCATTACCTTGAAGAAGCCGAGGCGCTGTGCCAGCGCATTGCCATGTTGAAGCATGGCCGTGTGGTGGCGCTGGACCGCACCTCGGAGCTGTTGCGCGGCCGCGCTTCGACGATGTTGCGCTTCAAGACCGACGCCGCCTTGCCGCCGTCCTTGTTGGCGCAGGCCCGCATCACCGGGCGCATCGTGCAGATCAAGGCGCATGACGCCGCCGAGGTGGAGGTGATTCTCGGCACGCTGCGGGCCGGCCAATGCCCGATTGAAGACCTGGAGATCGGCCGGGCCGATCTGGAGGATGTTTTCCTGGAAATCATGCAAGAAGAAGTGAAAGTCAAAGTTAACGGAGCAGCCGCATGACCGCCATCAATTTACGCGGGGCCCACACGCTGTTCAAGAAAGAAGTGCTGCGCTTCTGGAACGTCAGCTTTCAGACAGTGGCCGCGCCGGTCTTGACCGCCGTCATGTATCTGCTGGTCTTCGGCCATGCGCTGGAAGCCCATGTCAAGGTCTACGGCACCATCGGCTACACCAGCTTCTTGATCCCCGGCCTGGTGATGATGAGCGTGTTGCAGAACGCTTTTTCGAACAGCAGTTCCAGCTTGATCCAAAGCAAAATCACCGGCAACCTGGTGTTCTTGCTGGTCACGCCGCTGTCGCACTGGGCCTGGTTTGTGGCCTATGTGGGCGCGGCCATCGTGCGCGGCCTGATGGTCGGCACCGGCGTCATCGTCGTGACCTTCTGGTTCGCGCCGCCGGGCCTGAACAACCCGCTGTGGATCTTGACTTTTCTGGTGCTGGGCGCGGCCATGATGGGCACGCTGGGCCTGATCGCCGGGCTGTGGGCCGAGAAGTTCGACCAACTGGCCGGCTTCCAGAACTTTGTCATCATGCCGATGACGTTTTTGTCCGGTGTGTTCTATTCGATCTCCTCGCTGCCGCCGTTCTGGCAGGCGGTCAGCCACCTGAACCCGTTTTTCTACATGATCGACGGTTTCCGCCACGGCTTTTTCGGCATCAGCGACGCCTCGCCCTGGTTGAGTCTGGCCATCGTCGGTGGGAGTTTTGCGCTGGTGGCCGGGATTGCGCTGGAGTTGCTGCGCCGCGGTTACAAGATCCGTAGCTGAGCCTGAGTCGCAGTCAGCACATCCGAAGACTTTAGAATCCACCCCATCATGGCCGATCCCACTCCAGCTGAAGTCCAGCAATTCATCGCCTCCGGGCTGACCTGTCACCACTGCGAAGTCGAGGGCGACGGGAGGCACTTTTTTGCCACCATCGTCTCGACCGACTTCGAGGGTTTGAGCCGCGTGCGGCGACACCAACGCGTCTATCAGGCCCTGGGCGAGCGCATGCGCGAGCAGATTCATGCGCTGTCGATGAAGACGCTGACCCCGGCCGAATGGGCGGTGGTCGGCGAAGCCGGCTGAACGCAGCCCGCCAAAATTTTCACTTTGCACCTGCAGCCGGCCTTTTGTCGGCCTGCTCCGCGTGCCCGGTGCCCTTGAAATTACCCCGCGAGTGCCCTGAGATGATTACCTTAGCCCTGTCCAAAGGTCGCATTTTCGAAGAGACCCTGCCGCTGCTGAAGTCCGCCGGCATCGAGGTGCTGGATGACCCGGAAACCTCGCGCAAGCTGATTCTGGCCACCAACCGCGCCGATGTGCGGGTGGTGCTGGTGCGTGCCAGCGATGTGCCGACCTATGTCCAGTACGGCGGTGCCGACATCGGCGTGGCCGGCAGCGATGTGTTGATCGAGCATGGCTGCGCCGGCATGTATCAACCGCTGGACCTGAACATCGCCCGCTGCCGCATGAGCGTGGCGGTGCGCGACGACTTCGATTACGCGGCGGCCATCAAGCAGGGCTCGCGCATCCGCGTGGCCTCCAAGTACACCGAAATCGCGCGCCAGCATTTCGCCGACAAGGGCGTGCATGTGGACTTGATCAAGCTCTACGGCTCGATGGAGTTGGCCCCGCTGACCGGCTTGGCCGATGCCATCGTCGATCTGGTCTCGACCGGCAACACCCTGAAGGCCAACCACTTGGTCGAGGTCGAGAAGATCATGGAGATTTCGTCCCGCTTGGTGGTCAACCAGGCCGCGCTGAAGCTCAAGCGCGAGGCCTTGCGGCAGATGATCGACGCGTTCGCTGCGGCGCTCCCCAAGGCTTCGACCCTGGTAGAAACGGCATGAGCAGCATGAGCGCCCTGAACCTGCGCCAACTCAGCACTGCCGCCGCCGACTTCGAAGCCGAGTTCCAGCGCGTCCTGCACTGGTCGGCGCAAGCCGATGCCGCCATCGAAGGCCGGGTGGCTGAAATCCTCGCCGATGTGCGCTTGCGCGGCGACGCCGCCGTGCTGGACTACACCGCCCGTTTCGATCACCTGCAAGCCGACAGCATGGCGGCGCTGGAGTTGCCGCAGGCCGAGCTGAAGGCCGCCTACCTGGCTATTACCCCGGCGCAGCGCAGCGCTTTGGACGCCGCCGCCGAGCGGGTGCGCAGCTACCACGAGCGCCAGAAACAGGCGAGCGGCCTGAGCTGGAGCTACCGCGACGAAGACGGCTCGCTGCTGGGCCAAAAGGTCACGCCGCTGGACCGCGTCGGCATTTATGTGCCGGGTGGCAAGGCGGCTTATCCGTCCAGCGTGTTGATGAACGCGATTCCGGCCGTGGTGGCCGGTGTCCCCGAAATCATCATGGTCGTGCCCACGCCGAAGGGCGAAAAGAACGCGCTGGTGCTGGCGGCGGCTTACATCGCCGGCGTGCACCGGGTCTTCACCATCGGCGGCGCACAAGCCGTGGCGGCACTGGCTTACGGCACTGCCACCGTGCCCCGCGTGGACAAGATCACCGGCCCCGGCAATGCCTATGTAGCGAGCGCCAAAAAGCATGTGTTCGGCCAGGTCGGCATCGACATGATTGCCGGCCCGAGCGAAATCCTGGTGCTGGCCGACGGCACAACCCCGCCCGACTGGGTGGCGATGGACCTGTTCTCACAAGCCGAGCACGACGAGCTGGCGCAAAGCATTCTGCTGTGCCCGGACGCCGCCTACATCGCCCGCGTGCGCGAGGCTATCGAGCGCTTGCTGCCGACGATGCCGCGCCAAGCCATCATCCGCGCGTCGCTGGAAGGCCGTGGCGCGCTGATCCTGACCAGCTCGATGGAAGAAGCCTGCGAGATCAGCAACCGCATCGCCCCCGAGCACCTGGAAGTCTCCAGCGCCAACCCGCATGCCTGGGAACCCTTGCTGCGCCACGCCGGCGCGATCTTTTTGGGGGCCTTCACCAGCGAAAGCCTGGGCGACTATTGCGCCGGGCCCAACCATGTGCTGCCCACCTCGGGCACCGCGCGCTTTTCGTCGCCGCTGGGCGTGTATGACTTTCAAAAGCGCAGCAGCCTGATTGAAGTCAGCCAGGTCGGCGCGCAAAAACTCGGCGGCATTGCGGTCGAGTTGGCGCTGGGCGAGGGCTTGTTCGCCCATGCCCGGGCGGCCGAAATGCGTTTGAACCCGCCCGCAGGAGGCCTCGATGAATAGCTCCGACAAACTCGGCCAGGGCCTGGCCTGCATCCGCGCCGATGTGCGTGCCGCCCACGCCTACCCGGTGCAGGCCAGCGCCGGCTTGGTCAAGCTCGACGTGATGGAGAACCCGTACCGCCTCAGCGCCGACTTGCAGCGCGCCTTGGGCGAACGCCTCGGCGCGGTAGCCATCAACCGCTACCCGGCCGAGCGCACGCAGGACTTGGCCGCCGCGCTGGCTCGCCACGCCGGCATGCCGGCCGGCTGCGCCATCACGCTGGGCAACGGCTCGGACGAGTTGATCTCAATGCTGAGCGTGGCGGTCAGCCAGCCCGGGGCCAAGGTGCTGTCGCCGGTGCCCAGCTTCGTGATGTACGAGATGTCGGCCCGCTACCAGGGCTTGGCCTTCGTCGGCGTGCCGCTGCGAGCCGACTTCGAGCTCGACGGCCCGGCCATGCTGGCCGCGATTGCCGAGCAGCAGCCGGCCCTGATCTATCTGGCCTACCCGAACAACCCGACCGGCAACCTCTGGGATGCGGCGCTGATCGAGCAAATCATCGAAGCGGCGCCCGGCTTGGTGGTGATGGACGAGGCTTATCAGCCCTTTGCCAGCGCCGACTCGATGGCGCTGCTGCAGCGCCATGCCCATGTGCTGGTGATGCGCACGATGAGCAAGTTCGGCCTGGCAGGGGTGCGCATCGGCTACCTGATTGGCCAGCAAGCCCTGATCGCCGAGGTCGAAAAACTGCGGCCGCCGTTCAATATCGGCGTGCTGAATGCCGAAGCCGGCCTGTTTGCGCTGGAGCATGCCGACGTGTACGCGGCGCAAGCGGCCGAGTTGCGGGCCCAGCGCGAGCGGGTCTTTGCGGCGCTGCAAGACCTGCCCGGCGTGCAGCCGTTTCCCAGCCAGGGCAATATGATTTTGGCCAGGTTGGCGGCTACGTCCGATGCGGCGACGGTGTTTGCCGGGATGAAGGCGCGTGGCGTGCTGATCAAGAACTCCAGCGCTGCCCACCCGTCGCTGGCCAATTGCCTGCGCATCACGATAGGCACGGCGGACGAGAACACGGCCATGCTGGCCGCATTGAAAGAGAGTTTGTGATGAGTGATCTGAAGCAGCAACAGCAGCCGCAACAACAGCAGCCACCGGCCGCCCGCGTGGCCGAAGTGACCCGCCACACCAAGGAAACGCAGATCACCGTGCGCGTCAATCTGGACGGCACCGGCGAAGCCAAACTGAACACCGGCATCGGCTTTTTCGACCACATGCTCGATCAGATCGCCCGCCACGGCTTGATCGACCTCGACATCACCGCCGTCGGCGACCTGCACATCGACGGCCACCACACGGTGGAAGACGTCGGCATCACCCTCGGCTTGGCGGTGGCGCAGGCGGTCGGCGACAAAAAAGGTCTGACCCGTTACGGCCACAGCTATGTGCCGCTGGACGAAGCGCTGTCGCGCGTGGTGATTGATTTTTCCGGCCGGCCGGGCCTGGAAATGGACGTCAAGTTCACCGCCGGCTCGATCGGCGCGCTCGACACCCAACTGGTGTTCGAGTTCTTCCAGGGCTTTTCGAACCACGCGCTGGTGTCGCTGCACATCGACAACCTGAAGGGCCACAACGCCCATCACCAGTGCGAGACGATTTTCAAGGCCTTCGGCCGAGCGCTGCGCATGGGAATGACGCTGGACCCGCGCTCGCTCGGCGTGATCCCTTCCACCAAGGGGAGCCTGTGAGCAGAACGGTTGCTGTCGTCGACTATGGCATGGGCAATCTGCGCTCGGTCTCGCAGGCGGTGCTGCATGTGGCGCAGGACTCGGGGCTGGAGGTGGTGATCACGTCCCGACCCGAGGACGTCTACGCTGCCGAGCGCGTGGTGCTGCCCGGGCAGGGCGCGATGCGTGACTGCATGCGCGAACTGCATGATTCCGGCTTGCGCGAAGCGGTGCTGGACGCGGCGGCCAACAAGCCGCTCATGGGCGTCTGCGTCGGCATGCAAATGCTGCTGGACCACAGCGAAGAGCAGGACACGCCGGGTCTGGGGCTGATTCCCGGTGTCGTCAAACGCTTCCGCCTGGAAGGGCAGATTCAGCCCGACGGCAGCCGCTTCAAGGTGCCGCAAATGGGCTGGAACCGGGTCACGCAGGCGCAGCCGCATCCGTTGTGGGCGGGGGTGCCGGACGAAGCCTGGTTCTATTTCGTCCACAGCTTCTACGCCACGCCGTCGGATGCACGCCACAGCGCCGGGGAGACCGATTACGGCGTGCGCTTTACCTCGGCGGT
>CANFYD010000143.1 GCA_947450745.1 Burkholderiales bacterium | reverse complement strand
AGCGACCGGCCGCCGCAGCGGCCAGCGCCGCCAGCGTGTCGTCGGGTCGGGGCACATTGACTTGACGGGCTTGGCCCACCACCTGCCGCAACAAATCGGCGGCGGTCTGCACCTTGCGCGAACGGCCGTCGAAATAGCGACTCAACAAATCTTGCGTGTCGTTGAGATCCGCCTGCGCGGTTTCGAACTGACGACTCAGCAAAGCCAAGCGCGCATTGAGCAAGCGCAGCTTAAGGTTTTCGCGCAAGAAAAACGCTTGCTCCGGTGCCAGCAACATGGCTTCCGGGTGGTTGATGCGGGTCACCCGCAACAAGGACTTTGTTTCACTCCAGACCAGCAGGCTGGCCTCGCGCCAGCTCTGCCGAGCTTGCCACCACCACAACTCGAGTGCACCTGCGTCCGCGCTCGGTGCTGCTGGCGCAGTCATGCCCGGTTTGACGCCCTTCGCTGCGGCCTGCTGAACGGCGGACGGACGCCCTTGCCGACTCAGGCCGGGCTCGCCTTCCAGGTCTGCGCTGGCCAGCAAGGGCAGCTCATCGAGCAAACGCACCACCTCATCGAGCTTGATCGTGAGCGTGGACACATCCACCACGCTGATCGCCTTGACACGGTCAAGATCGCGCGCCACCGCTCGGCGCACGCCCTCCATGCGCGGCTGCTTGTAGCGCAGCAAGCGCTCGTCGGCTTGGCGCAGCGTGGCAACCAAGGGCTCGGCGCTGCCGGTGATGCTGGATTGCTGCAGAGCGACGCGTATCGAAGCCTCGATATCGACGACAACGTTCTCGTCACGCGAGCGCGACATCGACTGCATCAACTCTTCAAGTTGCCCGCGCTGCAAGGCCACTTCGGCCAGCTTGGCGTCCAACAAAGCCACTTTCGCGGCAGTGTCGCGGGTCAACTCCTGCGCTTGAGTCGCGATGACCCGCGCTTCGCTGGCATTGGCTTGCACGCCGTCTTGACGCCGCACCAGCTCCTGCTCCAAGGCCTGCTGGCGGCTCAAACTCTGCCAAGCCAAGCCAATACTCGCCAGGGAAGTCAACGCCAGCACAGCGGCACCGACTGGCAACCAAACTGGCGAGCGAGCTGGCAAAAGACCCGCAGCAGTGGCGGTTGCGCCGACCGTTCGGGCTTGATCAGCACTCGGGCTTGGCGTTGAACTGGTGTTGAAGCCAGGGGCAGCAGCGGCTTGAGCGGCTGCCTCGTCGGGGGAATTTGGGGTGTCTCTCACAATGAAAATGATTGTAGGGGGCTGCCTTGCATCGCATTGAGGGCTTGCGCCACGGCCGCCGCGTCGGGTCGCGTCAAAACCACAAGCCCCAGCCCCAGCAGGCGCGCGCGCTCGGCAATGCGCGCATGCGTGGCGATGCAGCGCGCCTTTGACCAGTCCTGCCCTGCCGGTGCCAGCCGTTGCAAATAGCCAATCGCCTCGGCGCTGCTGAAGAGCCAGACATGCCGACCGGGTTCGGCCAGCACAGCGTCGAGGAGGGCCTGATCGGCCGCATCAAGTGTGGGGCAGCGGCGCTGGTAAACGCTGTAGAAGCGCAGCTCCGCGCCTTGCTCCCGCAGACGGTCAGCCAACCACTCGCGGCCGCCATCGCCGCGCAACATCACAACGCGCTGACCGGCCCAAGCACGCGGGCTCAACTGAGGCCACAAATGCTCGGAATCCAGGCTGGCCGAGTCCGCCGGCGGCTGCGCGATTTGCGCGGCCGGCACGCCGGCCGCCAGCAGCGCCAGCGCACTGCCGGGCCCCACACAGGCCGCCAAGGTCTGCGCCGGCCAGCCTTGTCCGGCGGGGCGACGAGCGAAGAACTGCTGCACTGCGTTCGGGCTGACAAACATCGCCAAAGCCGCGCCAGGCAAGTCCTGCCAAGCCAAGTCAGCCGCCTGACCATCGGCCGCCACGATCTCGATCAAGGGCAGGCTGAGCGCCGCCACGCCAGCCTTCGCCAAACGCTGCAACCATTCACCGGCCTGCTGGCGCGGCCGTGTCAACACCAAGGTCACCGATGCCATCAGCAGCTCCTGCCGACCCAACCCAGGGCCATCGCTACTCAAAGCTGCGGCAGGTAGTCGGCCGCACCCAGGTCGCGCAGCGCTTGCGCCGCTTGCTGCCCCAGCGCCCGCGCTTGCGCGTCACTGGCCACAGCAGCTGTTACCTGCGCCTTCAGCAACGGACGCTCGGGCGCTTCGGCATGGCCCAGCGCTACGGCCAAGTGCAGTTGCTCGCCAACCCACTGGGCATGGGCCGCCAACGGCATGCTGCAACTGCCGCCCAAGTTGCGCGACACCGCCCGCTCGGCCTGCGTGGCCAGCCAAGTCGGCTGGTGGGTCAGCGGGGTCAGCGCGGCTTTCAGCGCCAGCGCGCTGCTGCGAATCTCCAAACCCAAGGCGCCTTGGCCGGCACAGGGGATCATCTCGGTCACGCTGAAACAGCTGCGGATGCGTGCGCCCAGGCCCAAGCGCTTCAGGCCGGCCGCCGCCAACACGATGGCGTCATAGCCGCCTTCATCGAGCTTGCGCAGCCGCGTATCCAGGTTGCCGCGCAAGGGCTCGATGCGCAGATCGGGTCGCAGCGCCTTCAATTGCGCCAAGCGGCGCAGGCTGGACGTGCCCACCAGCGCGCCGACAGGCAGCTCGGCCAAGCTGGTGAAGTGGATGGACACCAGCGCGTCGCGCGGGTCCTCACGCTCGAGGATGGACACCAGCTCAAAACCCTCGGGCAGCTCCATCGGCACATCCTTCAACGAATGCACAGCCAAATGGGCGCGGCCCTCTTCCAGCGCGGTTTCCAGCTCCTTGACGAACAAGCCTTTGCCGCCCACTTTGGACAGCGTGCGGTCCAGGATTTGGTCGCCACGGGTGGTCATGCCGAGCAAATCGACGCTCAGGCCGAGCTGCTCCAACAGGGTTTTGACATGCTCGGCTTGCCACAGGGCCAGCCGACTTTCGCGCGTTGCAATGGTGATGATTTCGTTCATGCGCGAATGCTAGCAGGCGCAGTCGCGCCCTCATTCGGCCTCGAAGTGACAACCGGCAGTCAACAGCCGGCAGCGCAGCAGGATCGGAGCTTGGTCGCCGAAGAAACTGTTAAAGTCAAAATTATGTAACTTGGTTACATCCCCGCTCAACCCCTTTGCCCACCCCAAACCACCCCAACCCGCCATGACCGCAAAGCCTGCACTGCCAGCCCGAAGCGCCGCCGCCAAGTCGAAGCCTGCTGCCCGAAACTCGGTGGCTGTCAGCGCCAAGCAACTGGCGAGTGAAAAAAACCAGCCGCTGATGGACGACATCCGATTGCTCGGGCGGATTCTGGGGGAGGTGATCCGCGAGCAGGAGGGTCGCGAAATCTACGAGCTGGTCGAGCGGATTCGCCAGTTGTCGGTCGCGTTTCGGCACAAACACGATGCGCAAGCGGGCAAGAGCTTCGACAAGTTGCTGAAAAGCCTCAGCGGCGAACAAGCGGTCAGCGTGATTCGCGCCTTCAGCTATTTCTCGCACCTGGCCAATATTGCTGAGGATCGCCACCACGTGCGGCGCCGCGAAGTGCATGAGCGGACCGGCAGCTTGCAAGCCGGTTCGCTGGCTTTCGCGTTGGAGCGCCTGCATCTGGCCGGTGTGCGGCCGGCCGAAATCGCCAAAACCTTGCAGCACGGCTTTATTTCACCGGTGTTGACCGCCCACCCCACCGAGGTGCAGCGCAAAAGCATTCTGGATGCCGAGCGCGCCGTGGCGCAATTGGTGGAGCTGCGCGACGGCCTGCTCAGCGAGCGCGACAAGCGCGACAACGAGACCTTGATCCGAGCCCGCGTCACCCAACTCTGGCAAACGCGCATGTTGCGCTACAGCAAGCTGACGGTGGCCGACGAGATCGAAAACGCACTGTCCTATTACCAAGCGACGTTTCTGCGCCAGATCCCCAAGCTCTATGCCGAGCTGGAAGAAGCGCTGCCCGGTCATCAGCTCAACAGCTTTTTGCGCATGGGCCATTGGATTGGCGGCGACCGTGACGGCAATCCGAATGTCACCGCCACCACCTTGCGCCACGCGCTTTCGCGCCAAAGCGAAGTGGCGCTGCGTCATTACCTGACCGAGCTGCATGAGCTGGGCGCGGAGCTGTCGATTTCGGCCCATTTGGCGCAGGTGTCGCCGGCCATGCAAGCACTGGCCGAGCGCAGCCCGGACCGCAACGTCCACCGCATGGACGAGCCCTACCGCCGCGCGCTGACCGGCATGTATGCGCGCGCGGCCGCCACGCTGCTGCAATTGACCGGCACCGAGGCCTTGCGCCACGCGGTCGCACCGCAAGCGCCTTACACCGGCCCGGCCGAGCTGCTGGCCGACTTGCGCGTGATTGAAAGCTCGCTGCGCAGCCACCATGCCAGCGCCTTGATTGCGCCGCGCCTGAAGCCGCTGCTGCGGGCGGTGCAGGTGTTCGGCTTTCACCTGGCCACGCTGGACCTGCGCCAAAGCTCGGATCAGCACGAGGCAGTGGTGGCCGAATTGCTACAAGCCGCCCGGGTGGAAGCCGACTATTCCGGTCTGGACGAGGCGCAGCGCCGCAGCTTGCTGATGGGCTTGCTGAACGACGCCAGGCCGCTGCGCGTGCACGCGGCGCAGTACAGCGAGCGCAGCTTGGGCGAGCTGGCGATATTTGAGGCGGCGCGCGAATCGTTGCAGCTCTACGGTCGTGAGTCGCTGCGCCACTACATCATCTCGCACACCGAATCGGTCAGCGACCTGCTGGAAGTGTTGCTGCTGTTGAAGGAAGTGGGCTTGTTGCGTGGCACGCTGGACGACAACTCGGCGCAGGGCGCGGTCTGCGACCTGATCGTCTCGCCGCTGTTCGAGACGATCGGCGATCTGCGCGAAGCCCCGGTCATCATGGCCGAGTTCTACGCCCTGCCCGGCATCACCGCACTGATCAAGCGCAGCGGCGCTGGCAACGGCAGCCCAGAAAAAGCTCAGCAGGAAAGCACCCAGACTGGCGAGCAAGACATCATGTTGGGCTACTCCGACTCCAACAAAGATGGCGGCGCATTCACCAGCAGTTGGGAGTTGTACCGGGCAGAAATCGCCCTGGTCGAGATGTTTGCCAAGTTGCCCGCCGCGCAAGGCATCACCTTGCGCTTGTTCCACGGTCGCGGCGGCACGGTCGGACGTGGCGGCGGCCCCAGCTACCAAGCCATCCTGGCCCAGCCCCCCGGCACGGTCAACGGCCAGATCCGCCTGACCGAGCAGGGCGAAGTGATCGCGTCCAAATATGCCAACCCTGAAATCGGTCGGCGCAATCTGGAGACTTTGGTGGCCGCCACGCTTGAGGCCACGCTGCTGACACCTACCAAGAGCGCACCAAAAAGTTTTCTGGACGCCGCCCAAGCGCTGTCGGACAGCAGTTTCAAGGCCTACCGAGGCTTGGTTTATGACACGCCGGGCTTTGCCGAATATTTCTTCGCCGCCACGCCGATCCGCGAACTGGCCGAACTGAACATCGGCTCGCGGCCCGCTTCGCGCAAACCGACCCAGGCGATCGAAGACCTGCGCGCCATTCCCTGGGGCTTCAGCTGGGGCCAAGCGCGCGTGGCTCTGCCCGGCTGGTGCGGTTTCGGGTCTGCGGTGCTGGAGTTTCTCGGTCCCGATGATGCCGCACATGCCGCTCAGCATCAGCAGCGTTTGACCTTGCTCAAGCGCATGGACAAGCAATGGCCGTTCTTCCGTACGCTGCTGTCCAACCTCGACATGGTGCTGGCCAAGACCGACCTCGGCATTGCCGCTCGTTACGTCGATCTGGTCGAGAACAAGCGGCTGGGCAAGAAGATCTGCGCCGCCGTGCAAACCGAGTTCGACCGCACGCAGCAAGCGCTGACGCTGATCACCGGAGAAAAGGACAGGCTGGCCGCCAATCCGGCGCTGGCCCGATCGATCGAGCACCGCTTCCCCTACATCGACCCGCTGAACCATTTGCAAGTCGAGTTGCTGCGCCGCTACCGAGCCATTCCGGCCGACAAACGCGCACAAGATGCCAGCACCGAGCGGGTGCAGCGCGGCATCCATCTGTCGATCAACGGCATTGCAGCGGGGCTGCGCAATACCGGTTGAAGTAGCGGCCGAGGTAGCGGCCGAGGTAGTAGCTGGAGTCGCGGTTGGAATTCTGGTCTGAGCCGACAGCCATTGGCGTTTGCCACTGATGACACGGGCGGCACTGATGTCACTCAGAGCGCTCAAGTTTTCGGCAACGCGGCCGATGTTGACACATCACCTCAACAGGTCGCGCCAATGAACCTCGCCAGCACCGCCCTCGTCAACAACGCTTCCGCCGGCTCGCCCGGTTCGGCGGCCAATGGCGCGCAGATTTTCGTCTTGAAGAAGGCCATGAATCTGCAAGCCGAGGGCGCGGCTGTGCTGCTGGCCTCGGTACCGCAGCCGCCAGCACCTTCGTCAGCGTTAGCCAGCAGCGGCAACTTGGGTACCCGGTTGAATACCTACGCTTGACCTTTGAGGCCGCTTCGCCCGCTCTTCGGGCCGAGCGCGAGAAGAACTCGCCTTGCGTCACCGGCCGTCAGTCCGGTAAGCTTTCCCGGCTTCGACTGCAGCGCAGTCGGTCGCGCTATTCGGATTGAACACAAAGGCAAGACAGATGGCAACCGAATCACAATTTTCTCGTCTCGACGCCCTGGTGATCGACGACATGTCCACCCAGCAAACCACCTTGCGTGGGCAACTGGGCATGCTGGGCATCGGCAAGATCGACGCGGCCAGCTCGGCCGACGATGCACTGCGACTGATCAAGACCAAGAATTACGGCCTGATCCTGTGCGACTACAACTTGAACAGCAAGACCGACGGCCAGCAGTTGTTCGAATACCTGCGCGAGCATCAGATGCTCAGGGCAGACTGCCTGTTCTTCATGATCACGGCGGAGAGCAACTACAACTCGGTGGCGGCGGCCAGTGAGCACATGCCCGACGCCTACTTGCTCAAACCCGTCACCGCCGGCGATATTGAAGATCGGCTGCGCTCCCAGCTCGAAAAGCGCCAGGCGCTGCTGGAGATCAACAAACAGCTCAGCAAGAATGATCTGGCCGGGGCCATGGCCGCCTGCGATGCCCTGCTCGCCAAAAGAGACCGCTGGATCATGCAGGCGCTGCAGTTGAAGGGACAAATCGCACTCGATCTGGGCTTGGCCGACGAGGCGCGGCGCGTCTATCAAACCGCACTCGGCTTGCGCGCCAATCTGCTGTGGGCACAAATCGGACTGGCGCGTGCGCAGCAATCCGCAGGCAAGCACGACGAAGCTCGCCAATTGGCCCAGAACATCATCGACTCACCCGATGGCGGCAAGAACCTGGCCGCCTTCGACATCGTTGCGCAGTCGCTGGAGGCGCTGGGCGACAGTGCGGCAGCCATGGACGCCTTGCAGCAGGCCACCCAAGTCGTGCCCTCGGCTCGGCGCTTGCGTCTGTTGGCCGAGAGCGCTTACCGCAACGGTGACCTGGAGCAAGCCAAGGCCAGCCTGAGCAAGGCGATCAAGGCCAGCCAGGGCTCCATCACCGCGCAAGCGCAAGACGTGCTGGCGCTGGCGCAAACCCAGATCGACCTGGGGGAAGCCAAACAAGCGCTGGAAACGCTGGCGGACAGCAAGTACCGCACCCAGCAAAAGACTGAGGCCGACATGGTGACCCTGGCCCTGCGCGCGCAAGCGCACACCCAACTCGGCGAGACGGCCAAGGCGCTGGAAGAAGCCAGCCAAGCGATGGCCGTTGCTGCCAGCGGCCGGCGCAAAGCGGACTTCGCCACCGTGGCGGTGGCGCGCGCCGCATTGGTCACGAATCAGATCGACGAAGGCATGGCGCTGCTGCGCGAGGCCATCAACGCCGACCATGAAAACCCGCGCATTCAGCAACTGGCCTGCAAAGCCTTGATCGACACCGGCCATGCCGATCAGATCGAGCAAGTCGTGCTCGCGGTCACGCAGGGCTTCAAGGCCCGGTTGCTGGAGTCCAAACGGCTGTTGCGCAGCGGTAATCTGGCCGAGGCATTGCAGGTGATTGAAACCGAGCTGCATGACTTCCCGGAAAACACCACCGTGCTGCTCGAGTGCGCGCAAATGAACTGCATGGCTTTGCGGATGAACAAACGCATCGACAGCGCGCGGGTCAAGCAAGTACGTGACTACTTGGCGCGCCTTGAAAAGCTCT
>CANFYD010000142.1 GCA_947450745.1 Burkholderiales bacterium | reverse complement strand
GCAACAATAGATTTCAGTTTCATGAGAAAACTCCTTTGATGAGTAGACGGGAAAGATTAAGCGAAACTTATTGTGCACTGCAATATCGAGAATTTAGTCACGGAAATCACCCCCAAACAGGTGGAATTTGGCCTTGATTTGTTTCAATCTGTAAGTCGACCCTTCATTTGTGACGGTCTTGGTGCGGCATGTAACAGAGTCGTGCATTTTGAAAACGCGCACCCCAAATCAGGGCGACCGGCCGACTTCAGACCGCTCAGGGCGTCAGCAGCTTGAAGACTTTCTGCATGGCCTCGACTTGCTTGCCCTTGCGCGCCCGCTTGCCGGCGTAACTGGCCAGACCGACGCCCTTGAACAACTCGTCTTTGGCCTTGCCGCCGCGGCCGCTGCCCAGCACGCGCAGCGCCTGCGTGAAGGTGGCCACGCTCAACAGTTCATCGCCCGGCTCCAGGTCCATCAAGGTCAGGCCGCGACCACCGCGCGGCTGGTGCTTCAACTCGTCCAGCCCATAGGTCAGCAAACGGCCTGACTCGGACAGACAAGCCAGCTGCACACCGGTCACGCTATCGGCCGGCAGGCTGAGCGGCGGCAGCGGCTTTTCAGCGCCTTCCAGTGTCAAAAAGGTCTTGCCGGCTTTCTGCCGCCCGACCAGATCACCGATCTGCGCGATCAGCCCGAAGCCGCCGCTGCCCGCCAGCAGCAGGCGCTGCCCGGCGTTCGCGGCGACGTAATGGGCGATCTGGCTGCCGGATTCCAGCTCGATCAACGAGGTGATGGCTTGGCCGTCACCGCGCCCGCCGGGCAACAGCGCCACCGGCACCGAATAAACCCGGCCATTGCTGCCGAAGACGATCAGCGGGTCAACACTGCGGCAGGGGAAGACGCCGTAAAGCTGATCGCCCGACTTGAACGCCAGCCCGCCCGGCTCGACCTCATGGCCCTTCAGCGCCCGCACCCAGCCCTTCACGCTGACCACCACGGTGACCGCTTCGTCCACCACCCGCAACTCGGCGGTGGCGCGCTTTTCCTCTTGCATCAGCGTGCGGCGCGGGTCGCCGTATTGCTTGGCATCGGCTTCGATTTCCTTGCCGACCAGGCGCTTCAGCACGGCCGGGTCGGCCAGGATGGCGGCCAGCTTGGCCTGTTCTTCGCGCAGGGTTTTAAGCTCCTGCTCGATCTTGATCGCCTCCAGCCGCGCCAATTGGCGCAGGCGGATTTCCAGAATGTCCTCGGCCTGCCGGTCGCTCAAGCTGAAACGCTCAATCAAGGCGGCCTTGGGCTCATCGGCGGCGCGGATGATGCGGATCACCTCGTCGATATTGAGCAGCACCAGTTGCCGGCCTTCCAGCACATGGATGCGGTCCAGCACGCGCGCCAAGCGGTGCTGGGTGCGGCGCAGCACCGTTTGCTGGCGATAGCCCAGCCATTCGCCGAGGATCTGGCGCAGGCTTTTCAGCGTCGGCCGGCCGTCGGAGCCGATCATCGTCAGGTTGATCGAGGCCGAGGTCTCCAAGCTGGTCTGCGCCAGCAGCGTGGTGATCAGGTCTTGCTGCTCCACCGTGCGGCTCTTCGGCTCAAACACCAGCCGCACCGCCGCGTCCTTGTTCGACTCGTCGCGCACGCAGTCGAGCACGGCCAGCAAGCTGGCTTTCAGCAGCAGTTGATCCGGGCTGAGCGCCTTCTTGCCGGTCTTGACCTTGGGATTGGTCAGCTCCTCGATTTCTTCCAGCACGCGCTGGGAGCTGCAACCATGCGGCAGCTCGGTGACCACCAACTGCCACTGGCCGCGCGCCAAGTCCTCGATCTTCCAGCGCGCGCGCAGCTTCATGCTGCCGCGCCCGGTGGCGTAGGCCGAGCGAATGTCCTCAGGCGAGCTGATCAATTGGCCGCCGCCGGGATAGTCCGGGCCGGGCAGCAAGGCGAACAAGTCGTCGTCGCTCAGTTGCTCGTTCTTCAGCAAGGCGACGGCGGCAGCGGCCACTTCGCGCAGGTTGTGGCTGGGTATCTCGGTCGCCATGCCGACGGCAATGCCGCTGGCACCGTTCAGCAGAATGAAGGGCAGGCGCGCCGGCAACTGGCGCGGCTCCTGCGTCGAGCCGTCGTAATTGGGCGCGAACTCGACCGTGCCTTCGTCGATCTCGTCCATCAACAAGCGCGCAATCGGAGCCAGGCGCGCCTCGGTATAGCGCATCGCCGCCGCGCCGTCGCCGTCACGGCTGCCGAAATTGCCTTGGCCGTCGATCAGCGGGTAGCGCTGCGAAAAGTCCTGAGCCATGCGCACCAGCGCGTCGTAGACCGATTGGTCGCCATGCGGGTGGAAGCGGCCCAGCACGTCGCCGACCACGCGCGCGCCCTTGACCGGCTTCGGGCCGCTGCTGCCGCTGAAGGCCAGGCCCATCCGCTCCATCGAGTAAAGAATGCGCCGCTGCACCGGCTTTTGGCCGTCGCACACATCGGGCAGCGCACGGCCCTTGACGACCGACAGCGCGTATTCCAGATAAGCCTGCTCGGCGTAGCGCGCCAGCGTCAGCGCGTCGCCTTCCGGCTCGGCGGGCGGGGCGACTGGAACCGGAACTGGCGGCGGTGCGGGTGGAGCGGGCGGCGGCGTCGGTGGCAGAGCAGGCGAAGGCGCAGGCACGGCCGCAGCCGTCGGGGCGGCAGGCGCTGGCGGCAGGGCAAAAAGGTCGGATTGTTCGTTCATTTGTCTAGTCAACACTCAATATCTAAAAACTTGGCAGTCCGCCGTCCCGCGCCACCGGCTCACTCGTCTCGAGCGCGGTTTGGGGTCATCTGCAAGCGCTCCAGCCGAGCTCAAACGCCTTCGTCGCCCAGCGCCAGCCGGGCTTGGTACTCGCGGTCCAGCATGGACATGACGATCAAGCTGTCGTAGCCGTCGGCACCGGCCATGCGGATGCGCACGCTTTCGCGCAAACGGCCTTCCTCGACAAAGCCTTCGCTGGCATAAAGCTTTAGGGCTCGCGTATTGAGCGCCTTCACGTCCAGCCAGAAGCGGTGGGCGTGCAGTTGGGTGAAGGCCATCTTTTTCAGCAAGCGCACCGCCGCGCGGCCCAGCCCCAGGCCTTTCGGTGCCAGCACGATGCGTTTGAGCTCGACAGACCCATGCGGGTTGCGGCAACCCTGAAAAATCACGAAGCCGGCCGGCGGCTGATTCGGCGCGTTGTTGGCACCCACCTCGATGATGAAGTGGCGAAAGTCCGGAAAGCGCACCGCGCCTTCATGCTGGGTGCGCTCCCACGGCGTGATGAAGGGCAGGTTGGCCGCGTCCTGCTCGACCGTGACGACAAAGTCCAGATCCGACAGCATGGTCGGCCGCAGGCGGACGCGGGCCTCGCTCATGCCGAGGCTCCCTGAAATCCCTTCAGCACCGCCACCACGTTGTGGCCCAGCGCCTCGGTGGCGTAGCCGCCCTCTTGCAACCACAGCGTCGGCAGGCGCAAGGCGGCCAGCCGATGACCCAGGCGGGTGAATTCCGGCAGGTCCAGCAAGAAGTGCGAGATCGGGTCGTTGATGTAAGTGTCTACGCCGAGCGAGACGATCAGCAGGTCGGGCTGGTAGTCCTGCAGCCGCAGCAGCGCCGCCTCCAGCGCAGCAAACCAAGCCTCGTTGCTGGCACCGGCCGGCAGCGGGAAGTTCGCATTGAAGCCCAAGCCGGCACCGGCACCCGCTTCATCCGCATGACCCAAAAAGAACGGGAACTCGGTCTGCGGGTCGCCATGCACGCTGGCGTAGAACACATCGGCCCGGTCATAAAAAATCGCCTGCGTGCCGTTGCCATGGTGGAAGTCCACATCCAGAATCGCCACCCGTTGAATGGGCAACGCAGTGGGCAGAAGCTGCCCGGCACTTTGCATCTGCCCCGCATCCAGCGCCGCTTGCGCCGCCACTGCTGCGTTGTTGATGAAGCAATACCCGCCAAAGAAATCGCTCGCTGCGTGGTGGCCGGGCGGGCGCGTCAACACATAGGCCGAGCGCTCGCCAGCCAGCAGCAGGTCCAGTCCGGTCAGCGTGGCTTGGGCGCCCCAGTAGGCCGCCTCCCAACTGCCGGCCGTCAGCGGCGTGCCGCTGTCCATCGAATACAGGCCCATGCGGGCGGCAAAGCTGGTCGGGATCACATCCGAGCGCAAGCCGCGCACCGGCCAGACCGCCGGGAACGCATCGCCCTCGCCGCCCAAGGCCTGCCACTCGTTCCAGGCGTTTTCGACAAAGTGCAGATAGGGCGCGGCATGCACACGCGTCAGCGGCGCCAGGCCGTGGTCGACCGGCACCAACACAGGCCCCAACTCGGCCGCCGTCACCGCTTGCAAGACGAAGTCGGCCCGCGCCGGAATCTCGAAGGCGGGCACCAGGCGGCCACGAAAGAATTCATGCGTGGCCGCATGGGCACCGTGATGCGAGTTGTAAATAGTCTTCATACGGTTTTCATGCGGTTTTCATACGAGCAAGTTCAGATATCAATTTCAACCGAATCGCCGTGGATTTCCATCAGCTCGCGGCGCGAAGCGGCCTCGCCCTTGCCCATCAGCTTGTTGATCGCCACCTCGGTTTGGCCCAAGTCGAACTGGCCATAAACGATCTGGCTCAAGCGGCGGGTTTCCGGGTTCAGCGTCGTGTCCCACAGTTGCAGCGCGCTCATCTCGCCCAGGCCTTTGAAGCGACTGATGCTCCAACTGCCTTCGCGCGCGCCTTCCTTGCGCAATTTGTCCAGCGTGGCGGTCAGCTCGCCCTCGTCCAGCGCGTAAATCTTGGCGGCCGGCTTCTTGCCCCGAGCCAGCGCGTCAACCCGGTACAGCGGCGGCCGCGCCACATAAATATGGCCGGTCTCCACCAGTTTGGGGAAATGGCGGAAGAACAACGTCAGCAACAGCACCTGGATGTGGGAGCCGTCCACATCGGCGTCCGACAGGATGCAGACCTTGCCGTAGCGCAGGCCGGACAGGTCGGGCGAATCGTTCTTGCCGTGCGGGTCGACGCCCAAGGCGACCGAAATATCGTGGATCTCATTGTTGGCAAAGAGCCGGTCGCGCTCGACTTCCCAGGTGTTCAAGACCTTGCCCCGCAGCGGCAGAATCGCCTGCGTTTCCTTGTTGCGCCCCATCTTGGCCGAGCCGCCGGCCGAATCTCCTTCGACCAGAAAGACCTCGTTGTGCAGCAGATCGCGGCTTTCGCAATCGGTCAACTTGCCCGGCAGCACGGCCACTCCGGAACCTTTGCGCTTCTCGACCTTCATGGAAGCGCGCTGGCGGGTTTGGGCCTGCTTGATGACCAGATCGGCCAGCTTCTTGCCGAACTCCACATGCTGGTTCAGCCACAGCTCCAGCCCCGGCTTGACGTAGGTGGAGACCAGCCGCAGCGCGTCGCGGCTGTTCAGCCTCTCCTTGGTCTGGCCCTGGAACTGCGGGTCCAGCACCTTGGCGGACAGCACAAAGCTGGCGCGCGAGAACACGTCGTCGGGCATCAGCTTGACGCCCTTGGGCAGCAGGCTGTGCATTTCGATGAAGCCCTTGATCGCGCCGAACAGGCCGTCCTTCAAGCCCGACTCATGTGTTCCGCCGGCCACCGTGGGGATCAGGTTCACATAGCTTTCGCGCATCGGCGCGCCTTCTTCGGTGAAGGCCACGCACCAAGCGGCGCCCTCACCTTCGGCGAAGTTTTCGGTCTCGGACCGCCCGGCGTATTGCGCGCCCTCGAACAGCGGGATCAGCGGGTCGGCATGCAGCGACTGCGTCAGATAGTCGCGCAGGCCGCCCTCGTAAGACCAGGTTTGCACGTCGCCGGTTTTTTCGTTCGCCAGCGTCACGATGACGCCGGGCATCAGCACCGCCTTGCTGCGCAGCAAATGCGCCAGCTCGGCCTTGGGCAGGTCGGCGCTTTCAAAATATTTGGCGTCCGGCCAGACGCGCACGCGGGTGCCCTGCTTGCGGTCACCGCCCTTGGCCGAGGTGTCGGCCTTGCGCACACTGACCGGCTCGACCACATCGCCGTTCTCGAACGCCAGCGTGGCCACTTGGCCCTCACGCCAGACCGTCACTTCCAGCCGCTTGGCCAGCGCGTTCGTCACGCTGACACCGACGCCGTGCAAACCGCCCGAGAAGCTGTAGGCACCGCCCGAACCTTTGTCGAACTTGCCGCCGGCATGCAGGCGGGTGAAGACGATCTCCACCACCGACACGCCCTCCTCCGGGTGCAGGCCGAAGGGGATGCCGCGCCCGTCATCGGCAATCGAGACCGAGCCATCGGTGTGCTGGATCAAGTCGATGCGTTTGCCAAAACCGGCCAGCGCTTCGTCGGCCGCGTTGTCGATCACCTCTTGAATCGTGTGCAGCGGGTTTTCGGTGCGGGTGTACATGCCCGGCCGCTGTTTGACCGGTTCCAAGCCCTTCAGCACACGGATCGAGGCCTCGCCGTAGCTGCCGGGGGTGCTGGGGTTGATTTGTGAATTCGCTTTGCTCGCCATGGGGCGGGATTCTAGAGGTCGGTTCCGCAGCGACCGGGGCTGAAGCCCAAAACCCGCGTTAAATACTGTGTTTTTATCCATGTACCCGAAGTAAATCGCTCTGCGAACAACAGTCCTGCGAGCTGCCGAGTCGCGTCGTCACGCCCGCGACCGTCGTCGCCCAGGGTTTCGATACAGTGCGCACATGAATTCGCCCCCCAAAGGCCAGCCCGCGCCGCTGTCCATGTTCCAGGTGCTGCTGTGCGGCGCCATGATCGTCACCGTGTCCATGGGCATACGCCACGGCTTTGGCCTGTGGCTGCAACCGATCACGATGGACCGAGGCTGGACGCGTGAAACCTTCGCCTTTGCGCTCGCCATCCAGAACATCTCGTGGGGCATTGCCGGGCCGTTTGCCGGCATGTTGGCCGACCGCTTTGGGCCGTTTCGCGTGCTCATCGTTGGCGGCATCTTGTATGCGCTGGGGCTGGTGCTGATGGCGCTGTCCACCTCCGGCCTGGCCTTCACCGGCAGCGCCGGGCTGCTGATCGGCATTGCGCAGTCGGGCACCACGTATGCGGTGATCTACGGCGTGATCGGCCGCAATGTGGCGCCTGAAAAACGCTCCTGGGCGATGGGTGTGGCAGCAGCGGCCGGCTCGTTCGGGCAGTTCCTGATGGTGCCGGTGGAAAACTGGCTGATCGTTTCGACCGGTTGGCAAAACGCGCTGTTTGCGCTGGCCTGCATGGCGCTGATCATCCTGCCGCTGGCCTTCGGCCTGCGCGAGCCGCTCAGCGCCCGCCCGGTCCACGCCCACCACCAGAGCATTGGCCAAGCCTTGCGCGAGGCCTTTGGCTACCGCAGCTTTCAGCTCTTGATGGCCGGCTATTTTGTTTGCGGCTTCCAGGTCGTCTTCATCGGCGTGCACATGCCCAGCTATTTGAAAGACAACGGCTTGAGCCCGCAAGTGGCAACCTACGCGCTGGCCTTGATCGGCCTGTTCAATGTGTTCGGCACCTATGCAGCCGGCAGCCTGGGGCAGCGCATGCCCAAGCGCTACATCTTGTCGACCATTTACTCGCTGCGCTCGGTCGCCATCGTGACTTTTCTGACCGTGCCGCTGACGCCGATGTCGGTCTACATCTTCTCTGCCGCGATGGGCGTGCTGTGGTTGTCCACCGTGCCGCCGACGAATGCGCTGATGGTGCAGATCTTCGGTATCCAGCACATGTCGATGCTGGGCGGCTTTGTCTTCCTGAGCCACCAGGTCGGCAGCTTCATGGGCGTCTGGCTGGGCGGCAAGTTGTATGACGCCAGCGGCAGCTACAACGTCGTCTGGTGGCTGGCCGTGGGCTTGGGTGTGATGGCGGCGCTGGTCAATTTGCCGGTTCGTGAGGGTGCGATCAGCCGCACCCCGCTTCCACTGCCGCAATCGCAACCGGCATGAGGCTCGCAACATGCTCAAGCGCCTGCTGATCTGGACCTGCGCGCTGGCGCTGCTGGGGCTGGTCTTTCTCAGCTACACGCAACCGGCGTTGATGATGAATCTGTCTGAACAAATCAGGGCCTGCTTTTGATGATTGCACCATCGGTATCTGAACTGCCCGCGCCCTCCCCCGGGCTGCTGCGCTGGCAACAAGGCTTGCGCCCCGGCAGCACCGCGCTGGACTTGGCTTGCGGCTCGGGCCGCAACTTGCGCCACTTGGCGGCTTCAGGCCTGCAAGTCACCGGGGTGGACCGCGACGCGGCCGCGTTG
>CANFYD010000141.1 GCA_947450745.1 Burkholderiales bacterium | reverse complement strand
GGGCGTGGATAAACCCAAAACGAGGCGGCCGGCCGCCAGACCGACCAGGCGCGGAACAGCCCGAGCGGGAAGCGGGTAACGATGTGCAGCGTCGGCAACACCTGCTGGCCGCGCTGGGCGGCGGGGAAACGTACTTGCAGCAGCGCATGGCCGAGGGCCGGCACATCGGTCCAGGCGATCTCGGACCTTGCCTTGGACATGGCCGTGGCGGGTGCGTGGCTCTGCACCTGCACGCCGATGCCGTAGCGCGCTTTGCCGCTGTTGTGCAAGCGCAGCTCCAGTTGCACATCGTCGCCGGCAAAGGCCGGTTGCGGCATTCTCAAATCCAGGCTCAGGCCGCGCAGATTGCCGTGGGTGCTGTGCATCGAGGCCAGGCCCGCGCCGGTCAGCAAAAAAGTCAGCAAATAGCCCAAGCTCAGTTGGTCGTTGATGGACGCCAGCAGCAGCAGCGCCAAGGTGGCGCAAAACGCCAGCCCGGCGCGGCTGGGCAGGATGTAGATGTTGCGCTGCCCCATGCTGTGGGTGTCGCTGCGCGGGTGGCGGGCCGCCCACCAGGCTCTGAAGTGCGATTTCAAGCTCAAGTGCTCACCCTCAGGGGAGAGCTATGGCTTCGACCATCGCGCGCACCTGAGCCAGCGGGCCGCGGCCGCTGCCGGGCTTGGGGCGCAGGCGGTGGGCAATCGTCTGCGGCAAGATCGCCTGCACATCGTCGGGCGAGACGAAATCACGCCCGTCCAGCAGCGCTCGCGCCCGGGCCGCACGCAGCACGCCCAAGCCGGCGCGCGGGCTCAAACCCTCGGCAAACCATTGGCCCGAGCGGGTGGCGGCGATCAGCGCTTGCAAATAATCGAGCAAGGCGGCCGAGGCGTGAATGTCGCGCACCGCCGCTTGGGCGGCCAGCACATCGGCGTCGTTCATGACCGGTTGCAGCGCTCGCAACGCTTCGCGGCTGTCTTGGCCCGACAGCAATTCGCGCTCGGCCGCCAAGTCCGGGTAGCCGAGCGAAATGCACATCAGGAATCGATCCAGCTGCGATTCCGGCAGCGGGTAGGTGCCCAGGTGCTCGCTCGGGTTTTGTGTGGCGATGACAAAGAAGGGCTGCGGCAGCGCGTGGCTGGTGCCGTCCACGCTGACCTGCTTCTCTTCCATCGCTTCGAGCAGCGCGCTTTGCGATTTGGGCCCGGCGCGGTTGATTTCGTCGGCCAGCAGCACTTGCGCAAAGACCGGGCCGGGGTGAAATACAAAACCGGCCCGCTCGCGTTCGTAAATACTGACGCCGATCAAGTCGGACGGCATCAGGTCGGCGGTAAATTGCAGGCGTGAAAACTTCAGCCCCATCGAGATGGCCAAGGCATGGGCCAGCGTGGTTTTGCCGACGCCGGGCAGGTCTTCGATCAACAAGTGACCACCGGCAATCAGACAGGCCACGCAGTCCCGGATCTGGGTCGGTTTGCCCTTGATGATCGTGCTAACCTGCCGCTGCAATTTCGCCAGTTGTTCAGTTATTTTCGGTAAGGATGCTTGCGTCATGACAAGCACCATAGCCGAAATGCTGGCGAGAGATCCGAACATAAAACGACACTGACCTGCACTCCGAACATGACCACTGCCTACCTCAGCCACCCCGACTGCCGCCGGCACGATATGGGCAACGGTCACCCCGAATGCCCCGAGCGGCTCGATGCGATTGAAGACTGGTTGCTGGCCAGCGGCTTGGACGTGGCGCTGGAGCGGCACGAGGCGCCGGTTGTCCGGCTGGCCGATGTGGAGCGCGCCCACACCCACGGCTATGTGGCCGAGACGGCCGATCTGCTGCAAAGCTGCGCAGCCACCGGCGAGTCGAGAGCCGTCGACCCGGACACCGTCGCCAATCCCCACACTTGGGCGGCGACGGTGCGGGCTGCCGGGGCCGCCGTGAGGGCTACCGAACTGGTGCTGGACGGCCAGTGCGAAAACGCCTTTTGCGGCGTGCGCCCGCCCGGCCATCACGCCACCCGCGACCAAAGCATGGGTTTTTGCTTCTTCAACAACGTGGCCATCGCGGCCCGTTACGCGCTGGATGTGCGCGGCCTGAAGCGGGTCGCCATCGTCGACTTCGATGTGCACCATGGCAACGGCACCGAAGACATCATTGCTGGCGACGAGCGGGTCTTGATGGTGAGCATTTTTCAGCACCCGCTCTACCCCTACAACGGCGCGGTGCCCAAGGGCGAGAACATGGTCAATGTGCCGGTTCCGGCCTACACGCGCGGGCCGGAAGTCCGCGAAATGATCGAAGCGATGTGGCTGCCGGCGCTGGAGCGCTTCAAGCCCGAGATGATTTTCATCTCGGCCGGCTTTGACGCTCACCGCGAGGATGACTTGGGTCAGCTTGGCCTGGTGGAGGCCGACTACGAATGGATGACTCTGCGCGTCATGGACGTCGCCAAACGCCATGCCCAGGGCCGCATCGTGTCTTGCCTTGAAGGGGGTTACCACCTTCCCGCGCTGGCGCGCAGCGTCGGCGTGCACTTGCGGGCGCTGGCTGGCCTTTGAGCCGTTTGCTGGCGTGCGCTCGGTCGTGCGCCGTCGCGCGCCGTCAGAGCCTGTCTTCCTCCCCCGAACCGAAAGTCGAATGAACAAACCGATTGATCTGGAGGAGCTGCGCGTCCTCGCGACGACGTTGCTGAGCCCGACGTCGTTGTCGGGGCTGGCTGTGTTGGTGGCTTGCTTGGGCCTGTCTTGGCTGGTGGTGCGCTTGGCGCAGCGTCAAGTGGTGGCGCAGCCGAAGTCGGTGCTGTTTGGCCGTCATGTGGTGGACGGGGTGCTGTTCCCGGTGTTGGCGCTGTTGCTGGCGCTGGTGGCCAAGCAGGTGCTGCCGCAATACGGACTGTCACCGGCGGTGTTCAGGTTGGCCGTGCCGGTGCTGTTGTCGCTGGTGCTGATCCGCTTGACGGTGCGGGTGCTCAGCGCGGCGTTGCCCGGGTCGGGCCTCGTCAAGCTGATCGAGCGCACGGTGTCCTGGCTGGCTTGGTGGGGCTCCATCTTCTGGGTCACCGGTGCGCTGCCCTGGTTGCTGAACGAGATGGAGGGCATCAGTTTCAAACTCGGGGCCGGTCGGATCACGCTGCGCGATCTGATCGAAGGCTCGTTCACGGCTGTGGTCGTGCTGGTGCTGGCGCTGTGGCTTTCCTCGGTGATCGAGGCGCGCTTGTTGCGCGGCCAGCGCATGGATTTGTCGCTGCGCAAAATTGCCGCCAACGCCACCCGGGCGCTGCTGCTGTTCGTCGGCTTGCTGGTGGCGCTGTCGGCCGCCGGCATCGACCTGACGGCGCTGGGCGTGCTGGGCGGGGCCATCGGCGTGGGCATCGGCTTTGGCTTGCAAAAGCTGGCCTCCAACTATGTGTCAGGCTTTGTCATCCTGGCCGAGCGCTCGCTGCGCATCGGCGACATGGTCAAGGTGGATACCTTCGAGGGCCGCATCACCGACATCAAGACCCGCTACACGGTGATCCGCGCTCTGAACGGGCGCGAATCGATCGTGCCGAATGAATTGCTGATCACGCAGCGGGTCGAAAACTCATCGCTGGCCGACCCCAAGGTCTTGCTCAGCACGATCGTTCAAGTGGCTTACGGCACCGACCTGGATGTGCTGATGCCGCTGCTGAGCGAAGGTGTTGGCGGGGTGCGGCGCGTGTTGGCCGAACCGGCAGCGGCCGTGGTGCTGAGCAACTTCGCCCCTGACGGCCTGGAGCTGACGGTGTTTTTCTGGATTGCCGACCCCGAGAACGGTCAAGCCGGCGTGCGCTCGGATGTCAACTTGCTGTTGCTGCGCACCCTCAATCGCCTAGGCATAGCGATCCCGTTCCCGCAGCGCGTGCTGCACGGTGTTTTGCACGGTGAGCCGGCCTTGGTGCAGGCGCTGCTACCGGTTCAAATGCCACTGCCTGTAGCTTCAACTGCACCCGCCCCGGATCAAGACCAATCAGCGTCCAGCACCACCCGGTAACGCGCCTTGCCGGCCCGCAAGTGGTCCACCGCCTCGTTCACCCGGCTCATCGGGAAACGCTCCACTTGCGGCAGGATCTGGTGGCGGGCGGCAAAGTCCAGCATGCGGCCCAGCAGCACCGGCGACGGCGTGGGCGAGGCGGACAAGCTGCGCTGCCAGCTCAGCAACGAGCCGCTGCGCAGATTCATCTTGTCGGTGACGACGCCGACCAAATGCATGCGGCCTTTCGGTGCCAGCGTGTTGATCAGCGCGTCCCAGTTCAGGCTGGCCCCGGCGGTGATCAGCAAAAAATCCAACGTGCCGGCAGCGGCCTTCAATTCCGCTCCATCGACGCTGGACACGGTGCGGTGAGCGCCAAGCGCCAGGGCTTCCTCGCGCTTGGAGGCCGACGAAGTGAACGCCGTCACGTCGCAGCCCCAGGCGCGCGCGAACTTGACGCCCAAATGGCCCAGGCCGCCAATGCCCACTACGCCGACCCGGTCGGTCGGCTTGATGTCATTGATCACGAAGGGCAGGAACACCGTGCCGCCGCCGCACATCAGCGGGCCGACGGCGGCGGGGTCCAGTGCGTCGGGAATCGGCACTGCCCAGCTCCAATGGGCGCGCAACCGGTCGGCAAATCCGCCGTGGCGGCCGACGATGGTGGGCTGGCGCTTGGCGCACAGGTTTTGCTCGCCGCCGAGGCAGAAGTTGCAATGTGTGCAGCTCGAGATGTGCCAGCCGATGCCGACGCGCTGGCCGATGTGCCGGCCTTTCGACTGGCTGCCCAGCGCCGTGATGATGCCGACCGCCTCATGTCCCGGCACGACGGGATAGTTGGCCGGGAACCATTCGCTGTCGACCAGCGCCAAGTCGGAATGACAGATGCCGCAATGCTCGACGCGAATCTCGATCTCTTCGGCACCGAGCGGGCCGGCATCGAAATCAAAACGTTGCAGCGGGCCACCGGCGGTATGGGCGGCATAGGCGCGGATCAAATTCATGGACAACTCCGTTGGGATATTGCCCAAGATTCTCACCGCGCCTGCGCTGTGCTGTGGTCGCTTTGGTGACGCCTAAGCGCCGCGTGCCGAGCCGTCAAACCGCCTTGATCGGAATAGCGACCGATTGGCCCGAGGCAATGCGTTCCTTCCATTCGGCCGGCCCGGTGATGTGGGCGCTGGTGCCTCCGGCATCGACCGCTACGGTGACCGGCATGTCGACGACGTCGAACTCATAGATCGCTTCCATCCCCAAGTCGGCAAAACCGACCACCGGCGCGGCTTTGATCGCCTTGGAGACGAGGTAGGCGGCACCGCCGACGGCCATCAGATAAGCCGAGCCGTTGTCCTTGATCGCTTCGATGGCGACGGGGCCGCGCTCGGCCTTGCCGACCATGGCGATCAGGCCGGTCTGCTCCAGCATCATGCGGGTGTAGCCGTCCATGCGGGTGGCGGTGGTCGGGCCTGCAGGCCCCATCACTTCGTCGCGCACCGGGTCGACCGGGCCGACGTAGTAGATCACCCGGTTGGTGAAGTCCACCGGCAGCGGCTCGCCTTTGGCCAGCATGTCGGCAATGCGCTTGTGCGCGGCGTCGCGGCCGGTCAGCATCTTGCCGTTCAGCAGCAGGGTGTCGCCCGGCTTCCAGGTGCCGACTTCGGCCTTGGTCAGCGTGTTCAGGTCGACTCGGCGGCTCTTGTTGTAGTCGGGAGCCCATTGCACATCGGGCCAGAGGTCCAGGCTCGGTGGCTCCATGAAGGCGGGGCCGGAGCCATCCAGCACGAAATGACCGTGGCGGGTGGCGGCGCAGTTCGGGATCATCGCCACCGGCTTGGAGGCGGCGTGCGTCGGGTAGGTCTTGATCTTGACGTCCAGCACCGTGGTCAGGCCGCCCAGGCCTTGCGCGCCAATGCCCAGCGCGTTGACTTTTTCGTACAGCTCGATGCGCATTTCTTCGAGCTTGTTGGCCGGGCCGCGCGCCAGCAGGTCGAACATGTCGATGTCGTCCATCAACGACTCTTTGGCCAACAGCATGGCTTTTTCGGCCGTGCCGCCGACTCCTATGCCGAGCATGCCGGGCGGGCACCAGCCGGCACCCATTTGCGGCACCGTCTTGAGCACCCAATCGACGATGGAATCGTTCGGATTCATCATCACGAACTTGCTCTTGTTCTCGGAGCCGCCGCCCTTGGCTGCCACTATCACATCGACGGTGTTGCCCGGCACGACGGTCATGTGGATGACGGCCGGCGTGTTGTCCTTGGTGTTCTTGCGCTCGAAGATCGGGTCGTTCAGGATCGACGCGCGCAGCTTGTTGTCCGGGTGGTTGTAGGCGCGGCGCACGCCTTCATTGACGGCGTCCTCGATCGAACCGGGGAAGCCCGCAAAGCGCACGTCCATGCCGATCTTCAGGAACACGTTGACGATGCCGGTGTCCTGGCAGATCGGGCGGCGGCCTTCGGCGCACATCCTCGAATTGGTCAGGATCTGCGCAATCGCGTCCTTGGCGGCCGGGCTTTGCTCACGCTCATACGCACGAGCCAAGTGGGCAATGTAGTCTGCCGGGTGGTAGTAGCTGATGTATTGCAGCGCGGCTGCCACGCTTTCGACGAGGTCGTCGTGCTGGATCGTGGTGGTCATGGTGTGGGCGTCCCGGTGTGAATGAATGGCACGGCATCTTACTGAAGCCGGCTGGCAGCAGCCTTGCGGCCGACGCTGAAAAGGCGTTTCTGAAGCCCACCTTACAATCCAGCACCGTTCAAGCACTGCCGAGCGCTCGCCGTTTTTCCACAACGCTCCGATCACTCCCACAGCGGCCCGCCCGCTTCAGCCGCTCTATTGAATCAATGAATTTGCTTGCCACGGTCATCCTCCTCCCCCTCATTCTTGGCACCGGTCTGTGCTTCTGGCTTGGCCGGGTCAGCCGCTTCAAACAAGCACCCGCGTGGGTGGCGGGGCTGGTGGCGGCGGCCGCTTTTGCGCTGCTGGCGTCGGCCGGGCCGGCCTTGTTCCAGGGGCAGGTCTTGCTCAGCGACACCGAGTGGGTGCCGGCCATCGGGCTCAACATCGGCTTGCGGCTGGACGGCCTGGCGCTGCTGTTTGGCGGCCTGATCACCGGCATCGGCCTGTTGATCGTGATTTACGCGGCGCATTACTTGCACCCGGACGACCCGGCGGCCAAGTTCTACAGCCTGCTGATGTTGTTCATGGCCGCGATGTTGGGCATTGCGCTGTCAGACAACTTGCTGCTGCTGGTGGTGTTCTGGGAGCTGACCAGCGTCTCGTCCTTTTTGCTGATCGGCTACTGGGGCCACAAGGAAGCCGCTCGCCAGGGCGCGCGCATGGCGCTGGCGGTGACCGGTGGTGGCGGCTTGGCGCTGATGGCGGGCGTCATCGTGATGGGGCAGATTTGCGGCACTTACGAGTTGTCCGAGATGCTCAGCATGGGGGCGCTGGTGCAGGCCGACTCGCGCTACCCGCTGGCGCTGGGCTTGATCCTCCTCGGCTGCTTCAGCAAGAGCGCGCAACTGCCGTTCCACTTCTGGCTGCCCGAGGCGATGGCCGCACCGACCCCCGTGTCGGCCTATCTGCATTCGGCCACCATGGTCAAGGCCGGGCTGTTCCTGATGGCGCGGCTCTATCCGGTCATCGGCGGCGAGGGCCTATTTGAAACGGTGGTCGCCAGCGTCGGCTTGGCGACGATGGTGTTCGCCGCTTTTGTGGCGCTGTTCAAGCACGACATCAAGGGCTTGCTGGCTTATTCCACCATCAGCCATTTGGGTTTCATCGCCTTCATGATCGGCCTGGCCACGCCGATGGCGGCGGTGGTGGCGATGTTCCATTTGCTCAACCACGCCTGCTTCAAGGCGGCCTTGTTCATGACGGCCGGCATCGTCGACCACGAGACCGGCAGCCGCGACATGCGCCGCCTCGGCGGCTTGATGAAGCTGATGCCCTGGGTCGGCAGCTTGGGGTTGCTGGCCGCAGCGGCAATGGCCGGCCTGCCGCCGTTCAACGGCTTCATCTCCAAAGAGCTGATGCTGGAACAGTCGGTGCAGGCGAACTTCTGGGGCACAGCGTCCTGGGCGATTCCGGTGCTGGCGACGCTGGGCGGGTTGTTCTCGGTGGCTTATTCGCTGCGCTTGGTGCACGACGTGTTCTTCAACGGCCCTTCGCGTGATGTGCCCAATTTGCACCCACACGAGCCGCCGCTCGGCATGAAGCTGCCGGTGGCGCTGCTGGTGGCGATCTGCCTGCTGATCGGCTTGCTGCCGATGTGGACGGCCGGCCCGCTGGTGCAACTGGC
>CANFYD010000140.1 GCA_947450745.1 Burkholderiales bacterium | reverse complement strand
TCGGCATCATCGAAACCTGCGAGGAAAGCGGCTCCTACGACTTGCCGGCCTATCTGGACTTGTTGAAGGACAGGCTCGGCCAAGTCTCGTTGGTGGTCTGCCTCGACTCAGGTGCCGGCGATTACGGCCAGCTGTGGCTGACCACCTCGCTGCGCGGCATGGTCAGCGGTGTGTTGAAGGTCGAAGTGCTGACCGAAGGCATCCATTCGGGCGAAGGCTCCGGCGTTGTGCCGTCCAGCTTTCGCATCCTGCGTCATGTGCTGGACCGACTGGAAGACTCCAAAACCGGCCGCTTGTTGCCGGCCAGCTTTCATTGCGAGATCCCGACCAACCGCATCGAACAGGCTCGCGCCACCGCTGAGCTGCTGCAGGGCGAGGTCTACAAGCGCCTGCCCTGGGCTTGCGGTGCCGACGGCGGCCCGGTGCTGCCGATGACCGATGAACCGGTCGAAGTGCTGTTGAACCGCACGTGGCGGCCGACGCTGTCCGTCACCGGCGTGGACGGTTTGCCCGAGATGAGCGGAGCCGGCAATGTGCTGCGGCCGCACACCGCCTTCAAGTTGTCGCTGCGCTTGCCGCCGCTGATCGACGGCAATGAAGCTGCGCTGCGGCTGAAGGCCTTGCTGGAGGACAACGCGCCCTACAACGCCCGCGTCACCTTTGTGCCGGACGGCCGCGCTGGTGCCTACGGAGCCACCGGTTGGAACACGCCGGAGCTGGCCCCGTGGTTGAGTGCTGCAGTGGACGCGGCCAGCCAGACGCATTTCGGTGCACCGGTCGGCTACATCGGTCAGGGCGGCACGATTCCGCTGATGAGCATGTTGCAAAAAGGCTTCCCGGCCGCGCAGATGATGGTCTGCGGCGTGCTCGGTCCGAAAAGCAATGCCCACGGGCCGAACGAGTTCTTGCACGTGCCCTACGGCAAGCGGCTTACCGCTGCCGTGGCGCAGGTGATGGCGGCTCACCCGTAAGCGGGCGCGCATGGACTTGTTACGGGCGCTGAGCGTCTTCACCCATGTGATCGACGACGGCAGCTTTGCGGCGGCCGCGCGTGCGCTGGACTTGGCCCCCGCCGTGGTGACGCGTTTGGTGGCCGAGCTGGAAGCCCATCTGGGGGCCCGGTTGATCAACCGGACCACCCGGCGCCTGTCGTTGACCGACATCGGCGAGGCCTATCTGGAACGGGCGCGGCGCATCCTGATCGAGGTGGACGAGGCGCACGCGCTGGCCATCTCCGCCACCACCGAGCCGCGCGGCAATCTGCGTGTGCTGACGCCGCCGGGCATTGCCGTCCACCAGTTGGCCAAGCATCTGCCCAAGTTCCGCCAGCGCTATCCGCAAGTGACGCTGGAGTTGCATTCGCCGGGTGCGGTGCCGACGATGGATGAGTCGTTCGACCTGACGATTTTGCAGTCGCGGGAGGACCTGGAGGGCGATTTCGTGGCGCGCCGCTTGGCGCGCACCGAGGTCATCATGTGCGCGTCGCCTGAATATCTGGACCGGCGCGGAAGGCCGCTGCACCCGGACGATTTGCAGGATCACGATGGCTTGCTGCCGCCGGCCATGGACATGCAGCGCGGCTTGGTGCTGCAACGCGGTGGCCTCGCCGGCGACGGCGTGGCGGCAGAAACCGTCACCCTGGCCCCGAGCAAGCCGGCGCTCAGCACCGGCCACCTCGACACCAATTACGCCGCCGCTCTGAGCGGCTTGGGCGTCGCCGGACTGCCGTCGTTCTTGATCGAGGACGCCTTGCATGAGCATGCGCTGGAGCGCGTGCTGCCCGAGTGGCGCTTGTACAGCCTGACGATCTGGGCCGCCATTCCGTCGCGCAAATACCTGCCGGCCCGGACCCGCGTATTCCTTGATTTCCTGCTCGAAATCTTCGGCGGCGAGGACCGCGACCCCTGGTTGGCTGCGGCCGGTTGCGAGACCCGGAATTGAGTGGCTGGCCCGGCTGATCAGCGCAGGGTAAAACCGGTCTCGACCAGCGTGCCTTGCAGGTCTTGCAGCAACTGCGTCAGCGGGCCCAACTGCACGTAGCGGGTCGAGACCTTGACGGCGTAGGCAAAAAAGCGCGGCAGGTCTCCGGCATAGGCGGGTTTGCCGTCGCGGTGTTTGAGGCGGCAGAAGATGCCCAGAATCTTCAGGTGGCGCTGTAGCCCGGTCCATTCCAGCTGCTGCCAAAAGCTGCCGAAATCGTCACCGACCGGCAGGCCGGCCTTGCGCGCCTGCTCCCAGTAGCGGATCGCCCAGTCGAGCTCCTGCTCTTCGTCCCAGGAAATGAAGGCGTCGCGCAGCAGCGAGGCGAGGTCATAGGTGATCGGGCCGCGCACCGCGTCCTGAAAGTCGAGCACGCCCGGGTTGCCCACGGCCGGGTCGCAGACCATCAAATTGCGCGGCATGAAGTCGCGGTGCATCGCCACGCAGGGTTGCTCGGCGATGTTTTTGACCAGCAGGTCGCAGGTGTGCTCCCACCACTTTTGATGCACCCCGGTCCACTGGCGGCCGAACTCCTTGCCCACGCACCAGTCGATGAAGATCTGCAACTCGCGCCGCACCAGGGTTTCGTCATAAGCGGGCAGGCGGCTGGTGTCGCCCTTCAATTGCCATTGCAGCAGCGCCTGGGTGGCCGCGCGCATCAGGCGGTCGGCCTCGGCCGGGTTGGCGCTGGCCGGGTCTTGTGCAGCAAGCAAGGCTTGCAGATAGGGCAGGGTGCCCAAGTCGCTGAGCAGCAAAAAGCCTTGCGCTTCGTCGGCCGCATAGATTTGCGGCACATGCAAGCCACATTCGCTCATCTGGGCTGCCACCGCGATGAAGGCCTGCGGGTCATTGCTCTCGGGCGGCGCATCCATCACGATGAAGGAGCCGGCCGTGGCGGTCAGCACCCGAAAGTAGCGCCGCGAACTGGCGTCGGCAGCGGCTGGTTGCAGTGTTTGCGGCTGCAACTGGTGGGGTCCGACCAAGCTCTCCAACCAGCTTTGAAAGTTTGCAGCGCGGGCCGGATTTGGCCATTCGATGGGATTCATGGGGATGCGGTATTTCGTTTGAACAGCGGAGCAAAGAGGCCGATAGCGGCCTCATGGATAATAGATTTTACAAACCGCCAACTGCGGCGCGGTGCCGGGCTCCATCGAGCCGCCAGGGCTCTCGCTGCGGTGCCCGCAACGCCGACCCTTGAACTTGCCTGCCGACGCTGTGCCGCGCCCATTGTCCCCAATCGCTACTGTTGTTATTTCTGCTCGGCCCGCTCGCCCCGGCCGCGCTGTATCCGCCCGCCCTTGGTTGAGCCTGTTGAGCTTGTTGTGCTTGTTCGCACCGGTGCGGTTGCAAGCGCAAACCCCGCTGCTTGAAACTGATGCCGAATCGTTGCGCTTGCGCCCGGTCAAGGTGCTGGGGGCGAACGCCAACAGCCAGAGCAAAGGGGAGTCCAAACCGGCGCTGGTGCTGAGCGCCAAGCGCTTGAGCAGCCAATTGGATCAGCAGTCGCAGGCCGAGGGCGATGCCGAGTTGCGCTATGGCGACTTGTTGATGCGGGCCCAGCAAATCAATTACGGCACGGCCGACGATTTGGTGCGGGCCCGTGGCGAGGTCGAGGTCAGCCGCTCCGGCAGCGTCTTCAAAGGGCCGGAGCTGAGCTTGTATGTCAGCCGCTTCGAGGGCGAATTCGTCAATCCGACCTATTTCTTCTCGCAAACCGGCGGTGGCGGGCGGGCCGAGCGCCTGGTCTTCACCGACGCCGATCATCTGCGCGCCGAGTTCGGCACCTACAGCAGCTGCCCGGTGGACGCGGCCAACCCGGAGCCGGCTTGGCAGATCAGTGCGCGCAGCATTGCGATGGATTTCGAGACCAATGTGGGCCAAGCGAGCGGCGCGGTACTGCGTTTTTACGGCGTGCCGATTCTGGCGGCCCCGGCGCTCAGCTTTCCGCTGGGCAGTCAGCGCAAATCCGGCTGGCTGCCGCCGAACATCAGTGTGGACAACCGCAGCGGCTTCGAGTTGGGCATGCCGTATTACTGGAATATTGCCCCGCAGCGCGATGCCACGCTGACCCCGTTCGTGATGACGCGCCGCGGTGTCGGCCTGGACAGCGAGTTCCGTTACCTGGAACCCGGCCACACCGGCGTGCTGGGTTTGGCCTTGTTGCCCAAGGACAACATCACACACAACAGCCGCTGGGCCATCAATCTGGCGCAGGACGGCGCGGTGGAGGCCGGTGCCGATTGGCGCTACCGCTTGCGGGCTGAGCGCGTCTCCGACGAAGACTATTGGAAAGACCTGCCCAAGCGCCTGCAGAGCCAGACGCAGCGCTTGTTGGCCAGCGACTTCCAGCTCAGCCGCAGCCGTGAGCTGCCCTGGGGCGAGGCGCAGGGCTATGCCCGTGTGCAGCGCTGGCAGGTGTTGCAGGATGCCGATCCGCTGGCGCGCTTCAATTCGCCCTACCAGCGTTCGCCGCAAGTCGGCTTGCGCCTTAAAACTGCCGCCGATGACGCGGTGCTGGACGGCTTCATGCCCTGGGGTCGGCGCGCCCGACTGGAGGGTGCGGTCGAGCTGGAATACAACCGCTTTGACCTGCCGCCGTCGGCGCTGGCCAATCCGCTCATCCCCTTGCCCACCGGCCAGCGCGCGCATGTGTTGGCCCACGTCAGCGTGCCGATGGGCGGTGCGGCTTGGTGGCTGATACCGCGCTTGGCCGTCAACACCGCGCAATATTCGCTTGATCAGCCGCTGGCCGATGGCCGTCGCTCGCTCGGGCGCAGCATTCCCACCTTCAGCCTCGACCACGGGTGGGTGTTCGAGCGCAGCACCGCGTTGTTCGGCCGCGACCTGATGCAGACGTTGGAGCCGCGCCTCTTCTACGTCAACACGCCGTACCGGGCGCAGCAGGATCTGCCCAATTTCGACGCGGCAGCCAAGGACTTCAATTTCGATTCGATCTACACCGAAAACCAGTTCTCAGGGGTCGACCGGGTGTCTGACGCCCACCAGTTGACGCTGGGCGGTTCGAGCCGCTGGATCAACCCGGAAAAGGGCGAGGAGCTGCTGCGCTTGGGTCTGGTGCAGCGTTATTTGTTCCGCGACCAGCAGATCACCCCGGAAAGCAACACGGTGACGCAGCGGTTCTCGGACCTGCTGTTGTTTGGTTCCGGGCATTTGAACGAACATTGGTGGGCCGATGCGGCGGTGCAGTACAGCCCGTCGCTGGGCCGCTCGGAGCGATCAGTGATGCGGGCACGCTATTCGCCCGGGCTGTTCCGCACCGTCAGTGCCGCTTACCGCCTGGCGCGTGGGCAGAGCGAGCAAGTCGAGATCGCGTGGCAATGGCCGCTGTACGGCCACCAGGATCGCCTGGAGTCGCGCATCGCAGCGAGTGCCTCCGGCGGCGGTTGTGCAGGTGCCTGGTACAGCGCCGGGCGTGTGCAGTACAGCTTGCGCGACAAAAAGCTGACCGACTCTGTGCTGGGCGTTGAATATGACGCCGGCTGCTGGGTGCTGCGGGCGGGGGTCGAACGCGTCTCGACCGGCCGTGCCGAAACCAATACGCGCTTGATGCTGCAAATGGAGCTGGTGGGCCTGTCCCAGCTGGGCTCCAATGCGCTCAAGGTCTTGAGGGACAATATCCCCGGTTACCGACAGCTGAGCCCTGACCGCTCGGCAAGCCCTGAAGCTCCCCTATGACCTATTTGTCGACTCGATTCCTTGCGCCCTTTTCACCGCCTCTTTCACGTTCTATAGCGGGCGGCTGGCTGGGTGCTGCACTGTTGCTGGGTTTGCTGGCGATTCAGCCGGCCGCAGCTCAATCGCGCTCCACGCCGCTGCAGCCGGGCGACTACATCGCCGCCGTGGTCAATCAGGACGTGGTGGCAGCCAGCGAGGTGACCTTGCGCACCGAAAAACTGCGCCAGGACGCCAAGCAACGCGGCGAAGTGATGCCCGACACCGCCGCCCTGCGCACGCAGGCGATGGAGGCCTTGATCGAGGATCGGGTGTTGGTCACGAATGCGCGCGAAAGCGGTGCCAAAGTGGATGACCCGGAGCTGGACCGGGTGGTCGGCAACGTGGCCGCTCAGAACAAGCTGACGATGGAGCAATTGCGCGCCCGACTGAAGCTGGACGGCGTCGATTACCGCAGCTTTCGTGAAAACCTGCGTGATCAGCTGATGACCGAGCGCGTGCGCGAGCGCGAAGTGCAGGGCCGCATCCGCATCACCGACGGCGACATCGACAAGTATCTCGACCAGCGCCGCGATCAGTTGAGCCTGGTGGGTCAGCTCAATATTGGGCAAATCCTGGTGCCGGTGCCGGAAGCTTCGAGCGAAGCGGTGGTAGCGGAGCGCCGGGCGCGCGCCGAAGCCGCTTTGGCCCGCGTCAAGGCCGGCGAAGATTTCGCCAAAGTCGCACGTGAAATTTCTGAAGATGGCAACAAGGAGCGCGGCGGCGAGATCGGCTTGCGCCCGGCCGAGCGCCTGCCCGATGTGTTTGTGCAGGCCGTCAAAGGTTTGAACACTGGCCAATTGAGCCCTGAGCTGCTGCGCTCCGGTGCCGGCTTTCATGTGCTGAAGGTGATCGAGCGTCAGGGCACGGGGTCACTGACCTCGGTGGTGCAAACGCGTGCACGACACGTGCTGTTGCGCCCGTCCGCGCAATTGACAGCTGAAGTGGCGGCGCGCCGCTTGGCCGAGTTCAAGCGGGCGATCGAGTCCGGCAGCACCAGCTTCGAAGCGGTGGCCCGCGATAACTCCGAGGACGGCAGCGCGCCCGAAGGCGGCGATCTCGGTTGGATGTCGCCCGGCGGCTTTGTACCCGAATTCGAAGAAGCGATGAATGCTCTGCCGATCGGCGGTATTTCGGCGCCGGTGCCCTCGCGTTACGGCATGCATTTGATTCAGGTGCGGGAGCGGCGCACGACTGAAATCGAGATGAAACAGCTGCGTGAGCAAGCTCGCACCGCCCTGCGCGAAGCCAAATACGAAGACGCCTACAAAGAGTGGGTCAAGGAGTTGCGCGCCCGCGCCTTCGTTGAGCTGCGCGAGTGGCAAGACTGAGCGGGCCGGAATCATGGCTCAGCACATAGCTCGCAAGCGTTTCGGTCAGCATTTCTTGACCGATGTCCACATCATCGAATCGATCTGCGACGCGATTGATCCCAAAGCCGGTGAAGCGGTGATCGAAATCGGCCCCGGCTTGGGCGCCTTGACCCTGCCGCTGCTCAAGCGCATACCGGCCTTCAGCGTGATCGAACTGGACCGCGACTTGGCGGCCAAACTGCGCAGCCGCCCTGGTCTGGACGTGATCGAGTCCGATGTGCTGCGGGTCGATTTTGCCGCCCTGGCCGCGCTGAAGGGTCAGCGCTTGCGTGTTTGTGGCAACCTGCCCTACAACATTTCGACGCCGATACTTTTTCATCTGCTGGGCTTTGTCGAGCATGTGGTCGACCAGCACTTCATGCTGCAAAAGGAAGTGGTTGACCGCATGGCGGCCTCACCCGGCTGCAAGGACTACGGCCGGCTGACGGTGATGCTGCAGTGGCGTTATGCCATCGAAGCGGTGTTCGACGTGCCGCCGACGGCCTTCGATCCGCCGCCGCGCGTCAATTCCGCCATCGTTCGGATGCAGCCTTATGCCGTGCCTCCGGTCATCGACCGGGTGCTGTTCGGCGAAATGGTGGCAGTCGCGTTTTCGCAGCGCCGCAAGCTGTTGCGCCACAGCCTCGGTGTCTGGCTGACAGCGCGCGGCTTTGACGGTGTTTTCAACATGCAGCGTCGTGCTGAAGAAGTGCCGGTGGCCGAGTTCATCGCTTTGGCACAAGCGTTGGCCAAGCAGGTCAAGGTTTCTGAAGCCTAAACCTTCAACCTTCAAGCGCTGTGGCTTGTTGACTTGCTGACAGGCAAAGAAAAAGGGACCCGAGGGTCCCTTTTTTAACTTTGTTCGGGCTTCAGCTTAGGCTGCGCCCAACCACATGGCCGTGTCGAACGCGCTGCTCATCATCGGCATATTCGTTCCAAAATTGGCGTTGGTCGCTGTTTTGGAGTTCTTCGCTGCAGGCTTGGCTACAACGTTGCTGGCTTCTTCGGTAGCCCGCTCCCAAGACGCATTGTCTTGTGAGCGGGCTACTGAAAAGAATAGAAGCACCTGAACTGGACCTTGCGGTCGGCCCAGTAATCGGCCGCCTCCCGGAACACGTCGAGCACTTGCTCGCGGGCTTCGCGGTCAAAGCGGGCGTTGTCGGGCAATTGCTCCAGCACCACCACAAAGCCCGGCTGCGCGCCAGCTTTGTGCACCAGATCGGTCATGCAATCATGGAGAGCATCCAGATTTTTGCCGAAGTGGG
>CANFYD010000139.1 GCA_947450745.1 Burkholderiales bacterium | reverse complement strand
TGATGGGCAGGCAATCCAGGCCGTTGCGGGCTTGCCAGCGCAGCGCATTCATCCAGGCACCGCTGCGCTTGGTGCTGCGGGCAAAGTTGTCGTGCAAGAACACGCCGCACGCCAAGCCATCCTGGCCCTGCACCTCGTAGACCTTGACGTCCGGGTGATAGGCCGCAATCTCCGGCTTGGCCACAAAGGTCAAGCCGAACAAGCGCTGCGCGCAATCGAACAGGGCCGCCAGCATCGCGTCCAGCGGGAAATAGGGCTTGACCTCGGCCTCGTCCAGGTCGAAGCGGGCCTTGCGGACCTTCTCGGCATAAAAGCGCCAATCCCATGCTTCCAGCGTGAAGCGGTGGCCAAGCGACAACTGCATCGCTTCGAGCGCTTCTTGCTCCAGCTTGGCGGCCGCTTTGGCCGGCTCCCAGACGCGCGACAACAAGCCGGTGACGGCCGCAGCGGAGCCGGCCATCGTGTCGGCCAGCGCGTAATCGGCATAGCAGGCGTGGCCGTGCAGACGGGCTTGCTCGTTGCGCAGGGTGAGGATTTCCTGCGCGGTGGCGCGGTTGTCGTGGTCTTTCGCCTCGGCGGCAGGCGCATCACTCGCGTCCCCCCGACCGACCCAGGCGCGCCAGGCTTGCTCGCGCAGGTCGCGGCGCTCACTGAAGGTCAAAAACGGCACGATGTGCGAGCGCGACAGCGTCACCGCATGCGCGCCGGTCAGGCCACGCTCCGCTGCTGCTTGAGCAGCGGTGGCGCGCACAAAGCTCGGCAGGCCCGCCAGGTCATCCACGCCGTCCACAGCCGCGCTGCGCAAGACCAACTGGTAGCCGTTCTCAGCCGCCAGCACGTTTTGCGCGAACTGCGTGTTCAGCTCGGCCAAGCGCTCCATCACTTGGGCATAGCGGCGTTGTGCTGTCGGTGCCAACTGAGCCCCGGCGCGAACGAAGTCCAAATGCACCCGCTCCAGCAGCCGCGTCTGCTCGGCACTCAAGCCCAAGTCTTGCCGAATTTGATAGAGCGCATCGACGCGCTTGAACAGCGCCTCGTTCATATAAACCGCACTGTTGTGAGCCGCCAGCGGCGCCGACAACGCCCGCTGCGCCGCTTGCAGCGCCAGCGACGTGGCCGAGGCGGTCAGGCTGTGAAACAGATGCTCCAGCCGCGTCAGCAAGCGGCCGCTGCGGTCAAAGGCGGCCAGGGTGTTGGCAAAGCTGGGCGCCTCGGCTTGGGCACCAATCAGCTCCAGCTCGGTGCGGTGCTCGGCCAGCGCGGCGGCAAAGGCCGGCTCGAAGTGGCTGGACTCGATTTGCTCAAACGGCGGCAAACCGTAGGGGCCGGTCCAGGCTTGCAGAAGCGGGTTGCTCATTGAGGAGTTGCTCATTCGGGACTTCCTTTTGGGAGTTCAAGTCCAATACTGTTCGGACAGAGCCCGTTCGCCCTGAGCTTGTCGAAGGGTTGTCGAAAGCGGGGGGAGTCCTTCGACAGGCTCAGGACGATCGGTGATGCGGTTTTTCGGGTGAGTGAACAGTATTGGGATCGGGTCGGCAAGATTTGCCAACAAAAAAAGGCAGCAACCGGATCGGGTGCTGCCTTTGTCGGGCGGTCACTGGGCTTGAAGATACTGGAAGTTCAAGCCCGCTGCAGGTCAAGGCTTTGCCGTGGCGGCGCGCTCTTTCTTGATCGCGGCTTCGTCGGCTTCGTCATACGACTTTTTGCTGCAGTCGGCCTTCCAGGCGTCGGCCTTGTCGAAATGCGCTTCGGTGCGTGCTTCCAGCGCCTTGAAGCTGGCGTTCACCACATCGACCTTGTCGCTGAAAACTTGGCGTTTGGCAGCGGCCACCTTGTTATCGGCCTGCAATGCGGTCAGGCTGACGTCAAAGGCAGCGGCACGGGCTTGGTATTCCTTGTTCTTGGCGTCGAGGTCGGCCTTGTCCAGCTTCGGTGCGGCGGCCTTGATGTCTTCATACATCTTCAGAATGCCCTCCCGCTCGGCCTTCAAGGCGGCGGCGCGCGCATTGCTGGCTTCGTCGGCGACCTGCAGTTCTTGCTTCTCTTTCAGCAGGATGGCGCTGCTTTCCTTGTAGGCCACTTGCGCGGCCTTGATCGCTTCGGCCTCAGCGGCGTTGGCATCGCTGATGTCCATACAAGCGCGCAACTCGTCGCGGCTCATCAATTTGACCTGGGGCTTTTCCACCACCGGGCGGCCGACCTTGTTGTTCTTCGGGTCGACCTTCACACCGGAGGTCGTCTGGGCAAACACCGGCAACATCACAGCGGCGGCAAGGCAAAGAAGGAGTCGTTTCATCAAGCAGTCTCTGGTTGCACCGCCTGTGATTCAGGCGGCGCTGACAGTAAAAAGCGCCCCAATCGGGCGCCGTGGTTTGATCATGCCACGCTGATCAGTGCGAACGAATGGGGGATTAACCGAGGCTCTTGCTCAGCAGCTCGGCCACCAGACCGTTGATGCCACCGGCGTGAGCGGCAGCGCCGTCGCGCAGGCGCTGGGTCAGTTCGGCCGGCAGTTTGCAAGCGAACGGCACGAGGCCGGCGGCGGAGTCGATGCGGCGCTGCTCCTTGCGGTCCGGCAACTGGGCGGCACCCTGACCAAAGCGGGCCAGCACGGCGGCGCCGCGCATCTGACCATCAAGCTTCAGGCCGGCGAGGCGGTCGAGGTCGGTTTTCTTCATATTCATGGCGTATTTGGGGCTGCTAGCAAAGAGCGCGATTGTCCCCCAAGTGCCGCCCGCCCCGCGCCGGCGCGGACTCCGACTGATAATCAGCGCTTCGCCCAGCCCGCTCACGCCCCGTCAAAAAGAGGCCCTCGCCCTATGGCAATCAAAGCCACCATCCACAAAGCTCAACTGCAAATCGCCGACATGGACCGCCATGTTTACGGCGAGCACAACCTGGTGATTGCCCGCCAGCCCTCGGAAACGGACGAACGCATGATGGTGCGCATCCTGGCCTTTGCGCTGAATGTGCCGGCCGACGAGTTGCGCGGCAAGCTGGAGCTGAGCAAGGGTTTGTCCGACGTGGACGAGCCCGAGCTATGGGAGCGCGACCTGACCGGCGACATCCTGCACTGGATCGACCTGGGCCAACCGGACGAGCGCCGTTTGCTGAAGGCCCACGGCCGCGCCGGCCGCGTCTCGGTCTACGGTTTTGCCTACAGCACGCCGATCTGGTGGGCCGCCATCGAAAACAAGCTGGCACGGGCGCAGCGCCTGGCGGTCTGGCAAATTCCGGCCGAGCAGTCGCAAGCGCTGGCCGGCTTTGCGCAGCGCAATATGCAGTTGCAAGTGACGGTGCAAGACGGCGGCATTTATGTCTCGACCGCGCAAGATTCGCTGGAAATCACGCCGATCGCGCTGAAGCGACCGTCATGAAAACCGACCCAAGCCAAGCGGCCGCCGAAGCCAGTGCCCAAGCCGGAGCCGGAGCCGAAGTCGACCCCTTTCTGTGGCTCGAAGAAGTTCAAAGCGACGCCGCGCTGGACTGGGTGCGCGAGCGCAATGCCGCCAGCTTGGGCGTGCTGCAAGCCAGCCCCGACTATTTGCCGCTGCGGCGTGAGCTGCTGGAAGTCCTGAACGCCAGCGACCGCATCCCGCAGGTACGGCGCTTCGGCCCCTGGTTTTACAACCTCTGGCAAGACGAGCAACACCCGCGCGGCCTGTGGCGGCGTGCCACGCTGGCTGAATACCAAGAGCCGCTGCCCGCCTGGGACATCGTGCTGGACCTTGACGCGCTGGGCACGGCCGAGCAGGAAAACTGGGTTTTTGCCGGTGCCACTTGTCTGCCGCCGGACTACCGGCTGTGCTTGCTGTCGCTGTCGCGCGGCGGGGCCGACGCCACCGTGGTGCGCGAGTTCGATACCGAGGCCAAGGCCTTTGTCGAGGGCGGCTTCGTCGTGGCCGAGGCCAAGTCCAGGATCGACTGGATTGACGCCGATCACCTCTATATCGGCAGCGATTTCGGCCCCGGCACGCTGACCGACTCGGGCTACCCGCGCCAGATCAAACGCTGGCAGCGCGGCACGGCCCTGGCGGACGCGGTGCTGGTGTTCGAGGGCGAAACCAAGGATGTGTCGGTCAGCGTGCAGGTGGACCTGACGCCCGGCTTCGAGCGCCAGATCTTCAGCCGCGCGCTGGACTTCTACAACGACCGGCGGTTTCTGAAGGTCGGCGAGGCGCTGGTCGAAATGGACCTGCCGAGCGATATGCAAGAGCAGTTCTGGGGCACGCGCCTGCTGCTGCAGCCGCGCAGCGATTGGCAGGTGGCCGGGCAAAACTTCCCCGCCGGTTGCTTGCTGCTGACCGATGCGGCCGGCTATCTGGCCGGTGAGCGCCAATTCCAGCGGCTGTTCAGCCCGACGCCGACGCGCTCGCTGGCCGGCTTCATCCTGACCCGCGACCACCTCATCCTGAACATCAGCGACCAGGTGGCCAGCCGGCTGGAGGAATGGAGCTTTGCCGACGCTGCAAATCCCAGCCACCGCTTGATCGACGCGCCCTTCCCCGGCAGCTTGAGCCTGGCCAGCTTGCACGACAGCGAGCTGGCCGAAGACGAGTTGGAACACCGTTACTGGGTCAACTACGCCGACTTTTTGACGCCGGACACCCTCTATTTGGCTGAAGCTGGCAGCGATGCGCGCTTGGCAGTGAAAAACCGCGAACCCAAGTTCAACGCCGACGGCATGCTGGCCGAGCAATTCTTTGCCACCAGCCAGGACGGCACGGCCGTGCCCTACTTCGTCATCTGGCCTGCCGGCGCGCAAGCCGATGGCAACAATCCGACGTTGATCTACGGTTACGGCGGCTTCGAAGTCTCGCTGCAGCCTTGGTATTCGGGCGGTTTTGGCCGTGCCTGGTATGGGCGCGGCGGCGTGCTGGTGCTGGCGAATATTCGCGGCGGCGGCGAGTTCGGCCCCGGCTGGCATCAAGCGGCGGTGAAGGCCGGCAAGCAGCGCAGTTACGACGACTTCATCGCCGTGGCCGAGGACCTGATCGCGCGCAAAATCAGCTCGCCCAGGCATCTGGGCATCATGGGCGGCAGCAATGGCGGCCTGCTGGTGGGTGTCACTTTTGTACAGCGGCCCGAGCTGTTCAACGCGGTGGTCTGCCAAGTGCCCTTGCTGGACATGCAGCGCTATCACCGGCTGCTGGCCGGGGCGTCCTGGATGGCCGAATATGGCGACCCGGACCTGGCCGACGAATGGGCCGTGATCGCCCGCTACAGCCCCTACCAGAACGTGCAAGCCGGAGTGCGCTACCCGAAAGTGTTGTTCACCACCTCGACCCGCGACGACCGCGTTCACCCGGCACACGCCCGCAAGATGGCGGCCAAAATGCTGGCGCAAGGGCATGAGCTGCTCTACTTCGAGAACATCGAAGGCGGCCACGGCGGCGCGGCGGACAACGGCCAGCGCGCCACCTTGCAAGCGCTGGAATACAGTTATTTGTGGCAGCAGTTGAAGCCTTGAAACGGTATCTTCTGCGTCCCTGACAACCCGTTCGTCCTGAGCCTGTCGAAGGACTCTGCTGGAGCACGCAAACCTATGAGTCACTTATCCATTCAACATCAAGAAGCATCCAGCCGGTTTTCGGCCTCAGTCGACGGTCATGCGCTGGAGTTGGACTATCTGCGCCGTGGCGATCAAGTGGTCATCACCCACACCGGCACAGCGCCGGCGCTGCGCGGCCGCGGCTTGGCCGGCGAATTGGTCGAGCATGCGCTGCAGTGGTTGGCTCCGCAGGGCTTGCAACTGGTGCCGGACTGCAGCTATGTCGGCGCGTATCTGGCTCGCCACACGCGCTGGCAACGGCTGCTGTTGCCGGCGGCGGCACAGGCGGTGCTGAACTATTGGTTCGGGGCACTGGGCAGCCCGGACGACCAGCAGATCCGCATGCTGTGGTTCAAGAAAAGCGACGCTACCGACGCTGAGATCATCGAGCGCTTCGGCCCGCTGATCGAGCAAGCGCTGGCCGGCGGCTTGCGCGATTGGGAGGCCACCCCGCTGGGCCGCTTGGCCCGCATCCTGCTGCTGGACCAGTTCACCCGCAACAGCTTTCGTGCCAGCGGCCGCGCTTTTGCCGGTGACGCGCTGGGCCTATCCGCCGCCTTTGAATTGCTGGACAGCGCCGACTACGCGCAACTGGAGCCGCTGCAGCGCTGGTTTGCCTTGCTGCCGCTGGAGCATGCCGAGGACCGCGCCGTCCAGCAGCGTTCGGTCACCGAGTTTGCAGCGCTGGCGGCGACCGATGTCCGGCTGGCCGACGCGCTGGACTACGCGCACCGCCACCAGGTCGTGATTGAACGCTTTGGCCGCTTCCCGCACCGCAACGCGCTGCTGGGTCGGGCATCAAGCGACGAGGAGTTGGTTTATCTGGCGCAGCCGGGCTCGGGGTTTTAGAACGCCTTGGCTGCCAATTTGCAGCGACAACCCTGTAGCCATGTAGGGCGGGTCGAGACCCGCGACCGATTCCGGCATTGCCACTGAAGCGCCGCCATGAGCCGGCTTGTTCTAAGTCGAGTGCCACAGTCGGCCACACGCGGGTCGCGACCCGCCCTACGGGAGGATCGGGCTTTTAAGCCAGGACTGCCGTCAAGTTGTGGACTTGGTGCTGGCGTCGGCCGACTCCTGCAACAAACGCCACATCACCTTGCCCGAACCCGACTTGGGCAGGCTGTCGACGAACTCGACCAAGCGGGGCGCTTTGTAGACGGCCATGTGCTCATGCGCCCAGTCGATGATGTCTTGCGGGCTGGTCTTGCCGCGCGCCTCGGTGCGCAGCACGATGATGGCCTTGACCGTCTCGCCTCGGTAGGCATCGCGGGCCGCGATGATGCAGGCCTCTTGCACGGCCGGGTGTTTGTAGAGCAGCAGCTCGACCTCGGACGGCCAGACCTTGTAGCCGCTGGCGTTGATCATCCGCTTGAGGCGGTCGGTGATGAAGAAATAGCCGTCCTCGTCCATGCGGCCGAGATCACCGGTGCGGAAGAACTGCTTGCCCTCGATCTCGCAAAACGCTGCTTGCGTGGCCGCCGGTTGACGCCAGTAACCGCTGAACACCATCGGCCCAGCGGTGATGATCTCGCCCACTTCGCCGACAGGCAGTTCGTCCAGCGTGACCGGGTCGACGATGCGCGAATCGACACCGAAGATCGGCATGCCCAGACATTGCAGCTTGGCTCGATCGGGCGGGTTGGCGTGCGTGGGCGCGGCGGTTTCGGTCAGGCCGTAACCTTCGGCAAAGGTCAGGCCGAACTCCTGCTGCAGCCGCTCGGCCACGGCGGCCGGCATCGCCGCTCCGCCGCCGCTGAGGTAGGTCAAGCTGCTCAGATCAAAGTGCTTGTAATTGGGGCTACCGAACAGGTCGATGATCATGGTCGGAATACAGGTCCAATGCGTGACCTTGTACTGCGAGATCAAGTGCCCCGCCAGTTCGCGGTCCCAGCGCGGCATGATGACCGTGCACATGCCCTGGAAGATCGGGCCGAGCACGCCGTACAACAGCCCGGTGATGTGGAACATCGGCACCACCGCCAAGCCGACGGACTCCGGCGAGGCATAGCCCCACAGCCCGCCGCCGCAAGCATTCGACATCAGCGTGGCATTGCTGTGCATGCAACCTTTGGGCAGGCCGGTGGTGCCCGAGGTGTAGGGCAGCAAGGCCAAATCATTGGGCCCGGCGGTATGCGGGCCGGGCTGCAAACCAGCCTCCAGCGCCTCGCCCCAGCGCAACATGCCGGCGGGCAGGGCCGGGTCGGCCAGCAACCATTGCAACAAGGCCGGCGACAAGCCCAGCTCGGCCCCCAATTCAGCGGTGGGCGCAGCACCGGCCGGCAGCGCGTCCGCATAGCGCGCCACCAACACAGCGCGCGGGCGCTTGGCTTCGGGCAGGCCGTCGGCCGCAGCGGCCACCACGGCGGCCAGATCGGCGCTGCAGATCACCACTTGGGTGTCCGGGTCGTTCAGGTAATGGCCGAACTCTTCAGCCCGGTTCATCGGGTTGACCGGCACGACCACCGCGTTGGCCCGGTTGATCGCATAAAAGGCGATCAGGTATTGCGGGCAGTTCTGCATGAACAGCGCCACCCGGTCACCGGCCTTGACGCCCACCGCTTGCAGCCAGCCGGCCAGCGCTTCGGCTTGCCGGTGCAACTCGGCGTAACTGATGGCCTCGCCGCAAAAGATCATCGCTGTCTTGTTGGGGAAGCGGGCCGCCGACACCTCCAGGTTGAACCAGAGCGAGGTCTGAGGCACATCGAGTTGGCGGGGCAAGCGGCGCGGCCAGAACTTGTGCTGAATCGCTTGCTGATCGTGCAGCACACGAGGTGAG